>JAPPMM010000048.1 GCA_028819075.1 Gammaproteobacteria bacterium | reverse complement strand
CCACGCGGGGTTACAGCCCCGCCTCAGGAAGTGTTGACAAATGGTGGGGAGTCCCGTGTATGACACGGAGGCTGCCGAGGGGGGGTCCGCTCCCCCTTCGAACCCCCATTCTGTTCCGAGCTTGGGGCTCGGTTCGCGGGCGGACGGCACACGTCAAAGCCGTGCGCCATCCGGTCCGTGGTCCACCGCCGTGGACCCGTCTTCGGCGGCTGACTCCCGATGGCGGGATCAGCGCCGGTTTCGCGCGAGCAGTTCGCGCAGAGCCGCGTCGTCCGCGATGTCGCCGGGCCAGCCGTAGGCGGCGGCCACGGCGGCGTCGAGTTGGGCGTGGGCATCCACGAGCCACTGCGGCCGGACGTTGTACAGATTGGTCAGGGTCCGTTTCTTGAGCGCGCTCGCCGCCTGCTTGTCACGGGGCACCGGACGCAGGGGATAGCCGACGACGGGCCCCTCCATCCACTCCACCCACTCGGGCGGGTTGAGCCAGCGGTCCCGGAGTTCGACGAGGCGCCGCGCCGCCGAAGCGATGGCTCGGGCGCGCGGATCGCTCGCGTGATCGCTCGCGGGTATATCCGGGGTGAGACCGTCCGGGAACGGGAAGGTCTCGAAGGTCGTGGTCGGCGTGTAGCGCGGGTCATTCCCCTTGCCCAGCCAACTGCCCAAGCGGAGCGACCAGACCTCGTGGAACCGGCTGTGCAGGATCCCGAACGTGGTGTCGTCCTCGCGCGCGATGGCGATCAGGGCGCTGTCGGGGCAGACTCGAATGTCAAACCATACGAAGAGGCGGTGCTTGGACACCCGCGGCGTCGCGATGTACCGGGGCAGTCCGCCGAGGGCTTTCCACATGCCCTGTCTTGGCTCGACATGCCGCCACCAGTTGAGGCGGTAGGACTCGCGGCGATTCCGCTGTCGCATGGGGTGGACGTGTTCCTTGGCGTACTGGAACGGGGATTCGTAGAGGGCGGCTTCGCCCTCCTCCATCGTCCACCCGAAATCGACGATCCACTTGTCGGCGGAGCGCCGGGTGATGGCCATGCCGTTCATCCACGGCTTGAGCACATCGGAGTTCGGGCGACCGTTGGGGTTGGCGGGCTGCCGCAGCCACTCGCGGGCCAGGTCGCCGGGAACGTCGAACGGGCCGCCCTTGGTGTCTCCCATGAAGGCCACGCCCACATTCCGGGCCAGCCGCCTCGCCTTGGTCAGGTCGAGGCCCGATTCGCCCCGGCGGGCGGTCAGATCCGTGTAGATCTCGTCCACCGCCTCGTCGTCGAGGCGGCGATCCGGCGCAAGTTCTCCGTCCGCCGCCGAGAAACACACCAGTGAGACGCGGACGGCCGCGCCGTCGATCACCCATGGCTCGTCGCTCCACGCGTCGAAGATCGCCCCGCCGCCCGTCGCTCTTTCGAGCGCTCTGCGGTTCGCTCCGCCCCGTATCGAGTTCGTCGCGACCAGACCCACCCGCTTCGCGGCCTTGCCGTTCAAGCGTTCACCGGCCTTTACGAACCAGTAGCAGACGAGATCGGCCTCGCGGGGCACACGCCCCTCGTACACCCGGAACAGGGTCAAGATGTACTCCTCGCCGAGATTCGAGATGAGCAGCTTGCCGCCCAGGAACGGCGGGTTGCCGATGATGACGTCCGTATCGGGCCAGTCCGGTTCCCCGCCGTCCGGCGTCAGTATCGCGTCGCGGCACTCGATCGTCTCCAAAGGGTCGAGGATCGGTTCGCGCGAGCCCGGAAACCCGTTCATCCGCATCCACTGGATCTCGCCGATCCATACCGACACCCGCGCCAATTCAGCCGCGTAGGCGGAACACCCGAGGGCTGAATCACGGCAGGAGATCTTCTAAAGTCATACAGGATTGCACGATCTGCGTTTCCTGCCGCTGTGCCACGCCTGATTCCGCTGTGCGTGATCTGTGGGAGAATCGCGATCAGATGGCGGGAATGTCGGGTGGGTGAGCCGACGCGGGCGGGCTGTGAAGTCTGCGCCATTCCTTGGCGCTCGAAGGCGCAAGGGTGCCGGATCGTGAGATCATCCGCCAGGCAGATGCACTGGTATCGAACGGAAGCGGGGCAGCAGCCCTGCCCCGGTGTTATCTTGCGGTGGTCGGTCGGAGTTCCAATAGGGTCGAGGAGTGCTGGAAGCACCCCATGAATGCCGGTCGAAATGAGGCAGGCGGCCTCCCTCCTCGCCGGGGAGCCGCCCGATCCGACCGTCGGCATGATACGAAGGTCCGCAAATGAGATGCCGGAGTACGTGGCAATGACAACACACACCCGGATGCTGCACGTCCGAGTGGACACCAAGATCAAGCGGAAGGCGCCCACGTTTAAGCGGCTGACCGCGGCGACAGCCGTGCGGCTGTTCCTCCACCGTATCGCCATCGATCAGCCCTTCTCGCTCGGGCTCGAGGTGCTGAGCGCGCAGACCCCTCGGGCCATGGCCGAATCGTAGGGAGATGTCGAAGTGGTGTCCGGCGTGCGACGGAGAACTCCATGACCGCACGGCCGAGGAAGGTGCGGGCGCGTGGGTATGCGAGTGCTGCGGGAACGCCTATTGCCCCTCCTGTCGTGAAGAAATCGAGCTACGGTGTTCTAAGGTCACAGGCATCTGCAAATGGCTATGTGAGTGCTGCCGGGCCGGGATTCCAGGGCTCGGCGGTAGCATCAGGGGCATCTACGCTGTAAGGCGGAGCGGCGAGGACAAGGCGTATTTCGATTGGCCTTGGTTACCTGAAGCGCCAGAGGATTGCGAATTGCTAGCCGCGGTTCGTCTACCCGACGACGCCGATATCGCCCCAATCATGAGGGAGCTTCCGTCAGGCCGATTCTGGGGGCTATGGTTTTCCTCAGTCGACACTTCCGCCCGCAAGATTCTCATGGTCGATGATGTCTGCTACAGTGCTGACGATGTGCTTCGGAGTGAGGTGCCCAAGAGTGTTGAAGTACTATGGAGACGCCGACCGCTGGTGGCAGCCGAGGACGACCCTCAGTGTCCCGGCTGCGGCGAGATCATGGCCGATGAGTCCGTCCTCGGGCTTTGCTACGCCTGTCGTCTTGAGCAAACGGGAGTCGGGAGAGTGCGGGCTGTCTATCGTCATCGAGAGGAGCATGCGTGGGAGGTATTGGACCTCGCTCCCTTTCAGGACCTTCCCGAAGAGTACGAACTCGTAGCTGTTGCCCGGATACACCGAGAGGCATTGGGCTTCTTCACGTCGTCGCCCGTGTGGTATGGCGAGGGTCCCGACGAGATTGAGATGCTCTGGCACAAGGGCATGTAACGTCAGGCTTCGGCCTCCATGACGCCCATCCAGACGACGAGATTCACCTCGTCCTCCTCGATGGGATCGAGCGGCTCGGGAGGCTTCCACGGCTGTAGCCCGAGTTCGTTCACGACATCGGCGATCCTGCGCGTCAATTCTCCGGAGGCGACCTCGTCGGGCGCGAACACTTCGCGGAGCCGCCGCTCTTGACGGATCCCCCACGGCGCTTCGAGGGCGTCGGCCAACCGGTCCCGCTCCTCGACGGACAGCCCGGCGGCCGGGTGCATGCGGACATGGTCGGCGGCGGCCCGGAAAAGCGGGCGGATGCTGGGCTGGAGCGTGGCGGGATCCGTGGCGCGCATCCATTCCTCGTAGATGTCGCGGCGGGCGCGCTTCCAGGCACTGAACGCTGCTTCCGCGAACCGCTCGGGCAGTGCAAGCCCGGTGTGCTCGGTGCATGAGAGGATTCCGAGGCAGGTCAGGGTGTCGCGCTCGATCTCCGCGTCCGGCCCCACGGGCACGAAACGCATGAACACGCGGTCGAAGACCCGGGCGCAGAAGACGTGGCCCGTGCGGGCTCCGCCCACGAATCCCGAGCCGACCCCCCACGCCAAGTCTCGGATCCGGTCGCCCCAGCGCTCGATTCCCTTCCTTAGTTCTTGCCGGTACTCCTCGCCGCTGTGCGCATGAACGCCCTCGCCTCCCCGCTCAAAGAGAGAGGAGTCGCCCCTTCGGAGCGCTTCGATCTGCTTCCGATCGTCCGCGAAGACGTGTTCCGTGTGGGCCGCGCCCGGAATGACGACCTGATCGAGTCCGATGGAGGCCGCCGCCTGTGCCAGCTTCCTGCGGATCCGCTCTTCGAGGGCCAGAAGGGCTTCCAGTTGGCGGTCGGGGAACACGCAGGTGAGAAACACCTTCTCGTGGGGACTGCCGATGCGGTCGATGCGCCCGTGGCGCTGCACGAGCCGCATTGGGTTCCACGGCAGATCGTAGTTGATGATCCGTCCGCACTGCTGGAGGTTCATTCCTTCGGCCAGCACGTCAGTCGTGACGAGGATGTCGTATCTGTCCTCGGAACGCGACGGCGGGGCTTCCGTGGATTCGGGCGCGAACCCGAACACGGCGTCGCTGCGGGTGATCCCGTCGAACGAATCGGTTCCCCTGACGACGGCGATGCGGCCACGGTAGCTGGCGAGCCGCCGATCCGTCGCCACGACCTCCCGCAAGCGCCCGGCGATCCACTCGATGGTGTCGCCGAAGTAGGAGAACACGAGCACCTTGCGCCGGTTGCGGATGTCGCGCTCGGAGATGCCCGTCCGCTCAGCCTCCGCCGCGATGCGGGCGAGTTCCCCGGCGAGGAGCTTGAGCTTCGGGTCGTTCTCCGCCCTTATCGCGGATGCCCGGACCCGGAGGCGTTCGAGGAGCGCCCTGTCCGATCTCACGTCTTCAATGAGCCTTGCCGTGTCGAGGTCGTCGTCGACCGGCTCGCCTTCGCTGAGAAGCTCCTCCCACGCCTCGTCGGAATCGGTCTCACGGAGCGCCGCCAGCGAATCGGAGGACGGAATCACGCCGGCCTCGACCGCGCGCACGAAATGGTCGTGCGCGGCGACCATCCTGTTCACGGTTTGGACGAACGCCCGCGCCGACGACTCGAACCGCTTGAGCAGCCCGGAGCGGATGAGCCCCACCAGGGCGGTCTCGCGGGCGTCCGGGGCTCCCTGTCGGCGGTAACGGGTCGGCCAGTATCTGGCCATCGTGAGGCTGGGCTCGCCCTCCCCGGCGTCCAGAACCTCCGCAAACTCGTCAAAGAAGCCGGGTAATACTTCGTCCAGATCGTAGCTACGCGAGCGGACCACCGGGTCCGGGAACCGGATCGTGACCTCGGTTCCGTCCTTGAGCCGGAAGTTGTCGTTCGGGTAGAAGCGCTGAACGAAGTGCCGCGTTCGCCGCACCGTGGTCGCGTCGAGGATGTCGAACAGGGTGTCCGGGCTGAGCGAGAACGGGTCCTCCTTGTCGGCCTGCCGGAACCGCTCCTTGAGCGAGGGGATGCCCCGGTCCGCGAACACCGCGTCGTGACCGACGAAGTACGTGAGGAGGTCGTACAGGTCCCAGAGCGAGTTGTTCACCGGCGTCGCGGTCAGAAGGACAACTTTCCGGGGCGGGTCTCCCCGCAGCAGTTGGCGGAGCGCGCGCGCACGCTTCGTGTCCGGGTTCCGGAAGGCGTGTGCCTCGTCGATCACCACCAGCGAGTATTCGCCGATCCTGGAGCCCAACGCGCTCCCGTCCCCCTCGCCAAGCTGGCGGTCGCCCGCGAGTTGCTCGAACGACACGACCTCGATGCCGACCTGGTAGCGCCTTCTGAACTGCCTCCACATCCCGTCCCTGAGCTGGGCCGGTGCGATCAGAAGCGCCCGCTGGCGGTTGCGCTCGATGACCTCGGTGAAGATCTCGGCGGCGATGAAGCTCTTGCCGAGCCCCACGCTGTCGGCGACCAGGACGCCGTTGTACTGGTCGAGGATTCGCTTGGCCCGGAACACGCCGTCGGTCTGAAAGCGCGTGAGCCGGATCCGGCCCGAGTCCCCCGCCTCCTCTTCAAGTTCGCCGCCGTAGCGCTCCCAGAGGGCGCGCAGATAGATCAGGTAGGGAGGGTGTTCGGCGAACTGCTCCCTGTAGATGGCGGCGAGATCGTACGGACGGGCGTCGTTCCAAAGCCGGTCAAACCACTCCTCGACTCTCTCGACGACGCCGGGCTGGTACTGGCCGAGGTTGAGTTCAAGGTTCGACGTGAGCCCCGCGAGCGTGAAGTTCGACGACCCGGCGAGGACCCCCTGCTTGCCGGAGAACAGGAATGCCTTGCCATGCAGGAAGCGGTGCTCGTAGCGGCGCACCTCGATCTTGCCGGAGTCGAGGAAATCCAGAAGCTCGCGCACGGACGCTCGGCTCGGCTCGGAGAACGGGAGTCGGTCGCGGTCCCGCCTGAGCTTGCGCTCCGCACCGTCGAGTTCCTCGTCCGCCAGCCTCTTCTCGTATCGCTCGCCGCGCGGATCGCCGAGGCGACGCTCTGGAAGCCGTGCGGCGGGCAGTGGCTCGGCGCCGAGCAAGAGGCGCACGCCCGCAGTACGACGGAGCACGTCCGCCAGCCGACCGAAGCCCCCCGGATTGAAGTAGCCCGTCGCGATGGACGCCGCGGGCGCCTCGCGCAGCGTACCGAGCAGGTGTTCGAGGCGCTCGCGGAGCGCCCGTTCGAGGGTGTTGCCGTCCAGGTTGTCCACGAACTCCGGGTGGCTCATCGGTCACCCTGCCAGGTCTGGAAGTGGTGCAGAGTGGCCCTCAGCCGTTCCTCATGGTCCCAGCCTTCGTGGAACGTCTCGAAGATGTGGACGAGTTGCGACTCGGTGAGGCCGTAGAGGTGAGCCACGATGGCGTCGAGTTCCCGGATGTGGTCGTCTTTCTCGTCCGCGTCGAGCGGGCCGCATTCCACGCCGACCGTCCCGGCCCATTCCGCGAAGCGGTCGTCCGCGGCCGCGAGCCGGCCGGCGAGAGCAATGACACGGCTCCGGAGCGGGCTTTCCGCATCCGGTCGCGGAATGGGGAACGGGTTCAGCACATGAAAATCCATGTGAGTCTCCACGAAACGTCGGGCGTACCAGTCGAGCGGCACGGAACTGAGGACTCCAAGCAGGTACACCTCATCTCTCTCGTTTCCCCGTGGCCAGAGGAAGTACGGAGCAACGTCGGTGAGACAAGTATGGGACGGGACGAGCGCCGCTCGAACAGTTCGGCTGTCCGTCGCCCGAGCGATACGGCGGAACGCAATCCGGACGCGGCGGCAGGGCAGGGTTGCAGAGTCCTTGCGCCATTCATCGTCAAACTCGGAGAACGCGGACCGCTTATTCGCCCGTTCGCGCTTGGCCTGAAGGTGCCCAAGCACCCGTTTCGGGTCCGCCCATGCGTAGTAGGTCCCCGTGTCCGGGGTCCAAAGGTCGAACGACGCCCCCTTGTAGATCGGCCAGAAGCCCTCGGGGCGGGACTCGGACTTGAAGTCCATGTACGGCTTGCCGGTCGTGGAGTTAAGGTCTCCCTGCACCGGTCTGGCCCTCCACCCGGACCCGTCGTCTAGGTCGAGACGCGGGCTCTTCCGAAGTTGCGCAAACACCTCTACCGACTCGTCCGACGGAAGCAGCGGGATCGACGCGGTGTCGTTCCACGCCTCAACCTCTCGACCGCGGAAGCGGATCGGCTCCTTCCCGGCACTGGTCCGGAACCCCTTCAGGTTCGGAAACGGTCCGCTCAGCCGCAGTTCTGGCTCCCGGCCCCTCTTGCGGCGCGTGATGGCGGTCAGGCCAATGGTGTACTGGGGATGGACGTTGGGAAACACCCACTCACGATTGTTCACCAGCATAGTCAGGTCCACTGCCTCGGCCTGCTGGAGGATCCGCTTACGGAACACATCGCCTCCCTTCGCGGCGAGCGCCGAGCGCGGGAGCACGACCCCAATTCGGCCACCGTCCGTCGAAACCAAGTCCCAGAATCTCCACACGAACGCCTTATAGAGATCCGGGTGACCCGCACTGATGCCTGGGTAGGCCCCCGCGATCAGAAGGGATCGGAGCCGGTCGGCAGCCTGTCGCTCTTGGTCGAGTCTCACGACAAGATCGGGTCGTTCCGTCCGATACTGCTTCGTGAGCACCTCCACTTCGCGCTGCGGACGTGAGCGCAGACCGGGGAAATGGCGGGCCCAGAAGGCGTGCTCCTCGACCATCGGCTTTTCCCACGGCGGATTGCCGAGGATGACGTCGAACCCGTTCCGGGCACCCAGGAAGACGTGCGGGAACGCAAGCGGAAAGTGGAGCATGTCGAGCCCATCGAGTTCCTCGTGCCCCTTGTCCATCAACTCGACCCGAAAGGTGTCGCCCTGTTCCTCCCAGCGCGTCGCGACCTGTCCCTGCACGATCTTCTCGCGTATGTCGCTGTTCGTTCGCGAGGCCGTAAGCAGCGTGAGAAGATCACGCTCCTGCCTCATCCTCCTCTGGATCCTTTCATAGAGCTCCCGCGCCTCGCGAATCTCGGCATCGTTGGCGTCTGTAAGCCGGGCGAGCTTTCCGAGCGGTTCTTCGATGGCATAGAGCCGCTCGGATGCCGTGAACGAGAAGAGATTGCCGCTTGCCTCGAACAGTTCCGATGCCTCCTCGAACGATGCGATCCCCACGAGCGAGTTGCCCCGGACCAAGTTGTGGTCCAGGAGCGAAAGCGGAAGCCCCGGCACAAAGGTGTGGATCCAGAGCGACAGCCGCGCCAGTTCGACGGCCATCGGGTTCATGTCCACGCCGAAGATGCAGCGGCGGGCCACCTGCCTGCGGAGCAGTTGGATGTCCTCGATCGGATCCCCGGACCAGTCTGGCCCAAGTTTGTGCTCCGCCGTTCGCCGGAGCCGTGCGAACTCCTCGCGCACGTCAGGCAACGCCCGTGCGGCAAGATAGTTGGCGAGGCGCCGCTCGATTCGGTCCACCGCGCCGACCAAGAAGTGGCCGGAGCCCATCGCGATGTCGGCGACACGGAACTCGAAGAACCGCCGTCCCGCTTCCCGATCCGGCATCCCATCGAGCCGCTCGATGTGCTCGTCGAGCGCCGGTTCGAGCGCCCGGTCGAGAAGGTGTTCGACGGCGAAGGCCGGGGTGTAGTAGGACCCGCTGGACTTCCGCGTCCCAGAGCGGTTGTGGAGATACACTTCGCCCGCGCACACTTCGATCTTGTCTCCGGGCTTGGCCGGAAGGTAGGCATCGGTCTTGGCGTGCACCGTCAGGTTCGTCTCGGCGAGCGACAACTCGCTCTCCAGCAGACCCTCGTAGATCGTTCCAAACTCGCGGATCCCGAGTGACCGGAAGTCCACCGGTCCTTCGGTTCCCTCTGCCGTCCGGTCGAGAAGCAGTGCGGCGAGCGCCCGCGCGAACTCGCGGTCCGGGAGCGAGAGAGCCGCGATCCGGGCTCCGAGCTTCGAGACCGACGCCTCGGAGGCGAACAGCGTGCCGTTGTACGCCGGCACCTCCCACTCCGGGTTTCCGAGGCTCACCGCCGCCCAAATCTGCGTGACCTCCGACCAGAAGGATGGTTGTTCGCCGAACTCGATTTCCTTGCGCCGGGCCTCGCCGAGGCGCTGGGCGATCCGCTTGAGCGAGTGCTCGCGGTAGCTCCGCGAGGCGTGCAGGGGCAGCAGGCCACGGTCTTCGGCATATGCGACAAACAGAAGCCTGTAGAGAATGCGAAGCGCCGCTTGGTAGGGCTGTTGGAGATCGCCCGCAGTTGGACTCTCTGGATACATCGCCGCCACAACGGAGCGGGCAAGCGACGGCATCACTTCGCGGTAGACCCGCTCACGGAGACGACCGCCGAGATCCGCGGCGTAGTCCTCGCTCGTGCGGAGGATGTCTCCGACGCTTCCGCCCTCCGACAGCGCGGGCGCAGACAGCAGGAGCCAAAGATAGCCGGCGTCATCGCCCGAAAGGAGGTCGAGATCGATCTCGATGAACGTCTCAGAACGTCCCCGTCGGCCCGTGCCGACGCCCGGCTTGGCCGGATAGAGGCGGAGCGTGCCGCCCGCCACCGCGACCACCCAGTCCAGGTTCTCCCGGTCGGCCTGCGCCAAGGCGTAGGACACTGGCGAGACGCCGTCGAACCTCGGGCTCGCGGAGTCGATCTCCTCGGGCCGGTCCAGAAGGACGGCCACCGCTGTCTTGCGGTCCCCGGCCAGCAGCAGCATCGCCGGTCCGGGAAGCTCCTCGGTGGCGAACCCGAGACCCTCGATCAACGCGCGTCCCCGGAGCGCTCGGACGCCGCGCGCCTCCTCGGTCGCGAGCGCCCAGTCCCCGCGCGACGGAACTCCCCGCTCAAGTTCCTGCATCGCGAAGAGGCCGCCGTTGCGGAGGCCGGGGATCGGCGCGTCCAATGCAGGAAGCAGCCGATGAAGGAGCCGGATCGCCGTGTGCCGTCCATCCGCCTCCAATGCCTTGCCGCATACAGCCTCGACCTGCTCGACCGGCAGGTCCCGATGCTCGACCGGGTTGTGCTCGGTCGGGCCACACAACGCCGCCCGCCCTCCGCCCCATGGAGCCACGATCAACACCGGCGCGGCACGCCGCCCGGACCGCGCTTGGAACATCGCCCTGAGATCCGCGATTCGGGGCCGCCCGTCCAACGCGACCACGACAACTTCGAGAGCGAGTGGGCCGCGCCCGAGATAGAGCTTGGCCCGGCGGTCTCCGACGGTGACGCGGCGAGGTTCGACGTGATCGAGCATGTGAGGTCTTGGGTCCGGGGTCGGTGGGCGAAGGCGAAGGCGGTCAAACTAGAGGCGCCGCGGGGGCGTGGCGACATGGCCGACCATCTTCCCGTGCCGAGCACGCTTGGCGATCGGCACGGAACGAGCCGACAACTCATCGTTGCTGGGACAGCGAGTAGCGGCGCTTCCGTTCGTGGCACCGGGGCCCCAATGGCCATCGATCTTGTGGAGGGCGGACTCGCGGTTGGCGTATGGCCGTAACCGGTGAGCTGGCTCGGATTCCTTTGAGGTTCGTTGGGAGAGGATGGTAGATTGGGGGCCATGGATGCTTGAACGACTTGGCTGGATCGGCAGGCGCATGGCAGCATGCTGTGAGCGGCGCTGATCCACAGGAGGAATCATGGACGGTTCGGACACCCGCAGGATTGCGGGGCCTAGCTACAAGCTGAAGGTGAAGGATTTCGGTCCAATCACTGCCGCCGATCTGAGCCTGCTGCCTCTCACTGTCTTGGTCGGTCCGAGCAACACGGGGAAGTCGTACTTGGCTACTCTGGTATACGCCCTGCATCGATGCTTCCGGGATCGAGGGAGGTTCGCCGATCTTCCGGATCGGGACGCCCCTGATCCTGACCTCTTCAGTTTGGGGGAAGTCGGCGAGTGGGCGAAGGCGATCGCCAGTGCTCCAGCTGAGGCACCCAGTCTGCCGGCTTTTCCGCCAAGTGCAGAGTCTTATGTGCGATCCTCCTTGAAAGCCGCGCCCGGGGTTGGCCGAAGATTGGGAACAGAGCTCGCACGGTGTTTTGGAGTCGCCCGAGTTCAGGACCTCGTTCGCCAGCCGCAGACGGGCGCCGCTCACGCCGAGATCAAGATCGAGATTCCCCGAACGGGAGGAGAGGGGGTCTTCGGATACGGCATCGCGTTGAATGGGGACGGCCTTGTGGTTGCGGGCCACATCCAAGGGCGCTCGAACCTCGCGAACGACCAAGTCGATTCGGTCCACACGCGGTCACTCCATCGACACGCGTTGCGGCTTGGACAGCAGTGGCCATCACATCCAGAACTGCCTCCTGCGAAAGGACTGGACCACGTCTTGTACATGCACCACGTTCTTCACTTGCTGACCGAGACGGTAGGAAGCTGGCTCATTCGACCGCTCGGCGCTGGTGGTGTCCACTATCTGCCAAGCGACCGCGCGGGCATGTCACATTGCCGGGATGTGGTGGTGAGTTCTCTACTACACCGAGCCACTACTGCCTCGTCAGGACCTGATGCCCTTCTGTCCGGAGTGGCGGTCGACTTTCTGGATCAACTCGTTCGATTGGCGGGCGACGATACGGACGCGGATCCCACAGGTTGGTTGCTCGCCAAACACCTCGAAGAGGCTGTTCTGGAAGGCGAGGTCCGCATCGAGGATTCGGATACCAGATTCCCACATATCTTGTATCGTCCAGCAGGCTGGACGAGGGACCTGCCACTGATGCGAACATCTTCAATGGTGTCTGAGTTGGCCTCCATCGTCCTCTATCTTCGATACCTGGTGCGCCCCGGTGACCTACTGATCATTGACGAGCCCGAGGCTCACTTGCATCCAGCAACTCAAACCGTCCTCGCCCGCGAAGTGATTCGCTGGGTGCTTGGTGGCTGCCGGGTCGTGGTCACGACCCACAGCGAGTGGTTTCTGGAGCAGATTGCGAACCGAGTCATCTTGGACGCACTTCCGGCAGAAAAGCGCACGGGGATCGAAGAATCGGGCATCGCGATAGATGCCGACGATGTTGGGGTGTGGCTGTTCGAACGCGACTCCAAGCGAGGTGGCTCCGTCGTCAAGAAACTGGGGGTTGATCCTGACTCGGGACTCTTCCCGACCGACCATGACGCAGTGAGCGAGGCGCTTTACAACGAGGGTGCACGCATCCATAATCGGCAGCAACACAGTTCGCTGTGATGACCAGTCTCGTCGAGCGCGTGCGGCAACATGTCGACCCTGCTTGTCTCGCGACAAAATGCAAGAAGGGGAACTGCACACTCAGACTAGACGGTGTGCCGAGGAACCGGGTCATGGTCGATCTCGATTGCGATCGCATGCCGGGGTTGCGTCACCGTACGCGCTGCGACTATCTGCTCGTAACGGAAGGTGCCCCGGCCTGGATCGTACCGATCGAACTGAAGGGCGGAAGAGTCGAGAGCGGGCATGCTGTGCAACAGCTTCAAGGTGGAGTGGATGCCATACCTCTGTCTGCATGGCAATCGGATCTGCGCGACTGGGAACTCGTTCCGGTGATCGCTCACGGGAAGCGAATACACAGAGAAGAGCAGAGAAAACTCCGACGATTGCGGGTAAAGCTGGGTGGTGTGGGAGCGCGAGCCGTCACGATACGGTGTGGCCGCCCGCTCGCGGAAAAGCTCAGATAGCTTAGCTGATAGGCAGTCATGACCTGACTGCCCATCGCTGGATGTGATCGTCGCCAACGCTTCGGTTTTCCGCTTCGGGATGTTTCCGGTGACCGCGCGGTGGAAGATCGATTAGAGTGGGGTTTCTGGTGACCGCGCCTATTGCATGACGGCGTCACATCGCGCTGCCGACATGGCAAGGGTCATCGCTCGAACCCTCCTCCGCCGCGCTCGGGGCCTCGGGGCCGGGGAGGCCGGATGGGAATGCGGGTGATGGTCCGGTCGCGCTCCCGCTCCCGTGTCTGTTCGCGCTCCCTCATCCTCTCCCGCACCGCCCATGCGCTCCGCTCCGCGTCAGTATCCATGTCAAGCGGAAGCCGCTTTTCTTGGTAGAGACCTGCCTCGCG
>JAPPMM010000047.1 GCA_028819075.1 Gammaproteobacteria bacterium | reverse complement strand
CCGCGGGGCAGCCGCAGAACCGGGACATTTTCCATGCCGATAACCGGGACATTTTACGTGCCGATTGACAGTCCCGCCATTCAGCTCCGATTTTCCCGCCCTCGCCGGTCGGTCCAGCAAGGTCCAGAGAAACGGCAGGGAACGCAGATCGTGCAGCCCTGATTAGACTTACGTGATTTCCTGCCGGGATTCAGACCCTTACCATTCCGCACACGCGATGTTGAACATCGCGACTGGCGAGGGGTGCTCCGCCCCCCCTCGACCCCCCAGAAAAACTCCGCTCCGGAAGCGTTCGCGGTTGAGGTTGTTCGCCCTCCCTTCCGCCTGGCCGAAGGTTCCATGCGGCCGGTCGCCGCGTTTCTCCCGCCGACCACGGATCACCGCCGGTCGAGGCCGTCGATTTCGCGGGCGACTCCTGCGTCGCGACCGGCGGGCGGCGTGCTCGGCGTTACCACCGCTTCGGCGCCGGTCCCCCCGGCCTCCGGGACGGACTCCGCCCGTCCCTACGCCGGGGTCGAGCCCCTTCTCAACCCGGCGCAGCCCGATCGTCCGCAAGCGCGGAAGACTCGGGACCCGCAGTCGCCGAGAACGTCCTCCTCCCCGGAGTCTTCGGAGGGTACCGTCGCCATCAACGGCTCCTCCGCCAACGCCGTTCTCCTACCCGTCAGTGCTCGTTAGCGTCCGCCTCCCCGAGGCAAAGGGAACGGCTTCGAGTCGGTCTCGCACTCGTCCACAGACCTCTCATGAGATCCAATGGATTCCTAGCTCAGGATGTGGATACCGATAGTGATAACCTGCGCTGGCTAGTCGTTGTATTATGTTGTGGTCATGTCAGTTACAGAATTATCGGATCGGACGATTCCACCGCACATCCGGCGGGCGTTGGAGGAACGCGACCGGGGATGCCGCTTTCCCGCGTGTGGCTGCCGGTTCACCGAGGCGCATCACGTGAAGCACTGGGCCGACGGGGGCGAGACCAGCCTGAGAAACACGATGCTGCTATGCCGGCGGCATCATCGCGCGGTTCACGAGGGGCAGGTGAAGGTATCGGTGGCCACGGACGGGACGGTGGTGTTCTTCACGCGCGGGGGGAAGATGCTGGCCGACGCGCCGAGACAGGTCTGGAGGGATTTGGCCCCGGTCCCATCGGTGCATCCTGCCGCCCCGGGGAAAGGCGACGGTCTCACGCTCTCGAACGGGGCTGCGCTCTATCGCGATTCGGAGATCCCATGGGAGATCGAGGCCGCTGCTCGGGAAGCCGTCGACAATTGAGGGGCTCGGGGCGACCTCGAGCCGGATATTCGGCGTGCGGCGGAGGCGGCGTCAACTGGCCGCCACCTGTCTCCGGTGTTCTGCTCGCCATCGTCGGAGCGGTCCACCGGAGGCAGATGGATGCCATCTGCGAGAAGCTGCCGCGCAAGCTGCCTGGCTGGCGCCCGGCCCGCCCGTCGGCTCCCCCCGCGGGACCCGAACTCCACCACATGCGCCCGCCACGTCTCGGGATCGCCCGGCGCTCCGTGCGCCTCCGACACCACCTCGAGCCGAATCGGCGTCACCTCGATCAGCAGCACGCTCTCGTCCCGGTCCGGGTAGAACGGCGTCCACGACTCCTTCCAGTGACGGGCCTTCATCTCCGGGTCGTCGACCAGGCGCGCCCGGCCGATGACAGTGACGTACGCCGGCACGCCTTCCGCGAGATAGTGGAGCGCCACCCGGGGATTGGCGCGCAATTGCTCCACCTTGCGGCTGCCGGGGTTGGTGGCCAGCCAGACGACCCAGTTCTCGTTCGGCGGGAGCGGGTCCATGGCGCGTACGGCCGGAAAGCCCTCCTCGTCCAGCGTCGCCAGCGACACGAACGCCGCCCCTTCCACCACCTCGCGCGCGACCCCGAGCAGTTCGGCGCGCGACGGCGTCTGGGCGCCAGCCGAGCCCGCGACGGCCAGCGAGGCCATCCACGCCGCGACCAGCGGGGTCATCCAAGCTGCCACGGCCTGCGGGGCCATCCACGCCGCGACCAGCGGAGCCATCACGAGGCGCGCGCCCGTTCTACGTGTTTTGCATAATTTACGCATTCTACGTATTCCAGCCCTCACTTCAGACGTTCTGCTACACGTTAAAGAGCACCCGCAGGACATCCCCGTCCTGCACGACGTAGTCCCTTCCTTCCACCCGCAGCCGCCCGGCCGCCTTCACCGCCTGCTCCGATCCGTATTCCTCCAGGACATCGCAGGGGATGACCTCCGCCCGGATGAAGCCCCGCTCCATGTCCGAGTGGATCTTCCCGGCGGCTCGGCGCGCGTCGGTGCCCGCGCGGATGGTCCAGGCTCGCACCTCCGGCCCCGCCACAGTGAAGAAGGAGATCAGGTCCTGCAGCTGGTAGGCCGCGCGAATGAAGCGGTCGAGGGCGGGCTCGGCCAGCCCCATGTCGCGCAGAAACTCCTGCTGGTCCGCGGGCTCGAGCATCGCGATCTCCGCCTCGAGGCTGGCCGAAAGGGTCATGCCCGCGGCGCCCATGCGGGCCAGCGCGCCTTCGAGTTCATCCGCCAGCGACTCCCCTGCGTCGTCTTCCTCGCGGTTGAGCACGGCCAGCAGCGGCGCGTCGGTGACCAGCGAATAGCCGCGCAGGAGCGAACGATCGAGCTCCGATTCGGGAAGCACGCGCAGCGGCCGTTCCGATTCCAGCGTCTCCCGCATGCGCTCGAAGGCCGCCACCTCGAGCCCGCGCTTCGCCTCCTTGCGCGCCCGCTCCAGCCAGCGTTCGACGAACACCAGATCGGCGAGGACGCATTCGGCGTGGAACGCCTCGAGCTCGGCGGCGGGAGCGGGGGCGTGCTCGAGCGCCGGGTTGTCGAAGCCGCGCAGAACGAGGCAGAGGGCGTCCTGGTCGCGCACCTGCTGCAGCGCCGCGGTCGAGAGCCCGCGCTGTTCGGAACCGTGTTCTCCGGGGATGTCGCAGAAGACGATGCTGGCGAAGGTGGTCTTCTTCGGCCGGTAGAGGGCCGAGAGCCACTCCACCCGGGGATCGGGCACGTCCACTACGGCGCGGCGCACCTCGCCCCCGTATCCGACCGGGGCGTCCTGACCGGTCATCGCATTGAACACGGTCGTCTTCCCGGAACCCGGGAAGCCCACCAGGCCAACCTTCACGCTGTCGTTCCCTCCATTCTCGTGGCTGAGTCAAGGAATCTGCTTCTGACATTCCTTGCCTGCCAGCCTTGCGAAGTCGGCGCAAGCGTGATCCCTTGCAAGGTTCTACCGATTGATGGGCACGGGCACGAGCGAGGACAGCGCAATGGAACCGACGGTCTCGGTCAACTACCTGGCCATCCTCGTCTGTGTCGTCGTCGCGATGCCGCTTGGATTCCTGTGGTTCGGGCCGCTCTTCGGCAAGATGTGGGCCCGGCACATGGGGATGGAGGGTGAAGACGCCCAGGGAGGGATGGCCAAGGCCATGGTCATCTATGCCCTGGGCTCATTCCTTCTCGTGTTCGTGCTCGCCCACTACGTCGCTCTGGTGCGGCCCTCCGCGTGGGGAGTGGGTCCCGATCAGGCGCCCTGGGTCTACGCCTGGAACGGCGCGTTCTGGCCCTGGCTGGGCTTCTTCCTTCCGCTTCAGATGGGGCGGGTCGCGTGGGAAGGGAAGAAGTGGGGGCTGGTCGCCATCAACTCCGGGTTCGACCTGGTCCGGCTTCTGATTTTCGCGATCATCCTCACGCACTGGCACTGATCCCTCACGTACCGGAGCAGTCGGCGTAGCGGCGCGACGCCGGCGGGAAGCGATCGCAGGTCCCCTGTCCCGGGCATAAGCTGTTACCATTTCTCCGGGCAGTACCGATTACCGAGGAGTACACATGGCCAGGATCACGGTCTTCGACACCACTCTGAGAGACGGCGAACAGTCCCCGGGCTGTACCATGACCCCGTCCGAGAAGCTTCGCATGGCGCACCAGCTCGAGGAGTTGGGCGTGGATGTGATCGAGGCGGGGTTCCCGATCGCCTCCGACACCGATTTCGACGCGGTCGGGACCATCGCACGCGAGATCCGCGAGCCGGTGATCGCCGCGCTGGCGCGGGCCACCGCGGGCGACATCGACCGGGCCGGGCACGCGGTGAAGGGAGCACGCCGGTCGCGCATCCACACCTTCATCGCGACATCGGACATCCATCTCGAGCGCAAGCTCGGCATCGGGCGCGAGGAGTGCCTGGAGCGGGCGGCGGCGGCGGTCGAGCGCGCCTGCCGCTTCACCGACGACGTGGAGTTCAGCGCCGAGGACGCCACCCGCACCGATCTCGACTTCCTGTGCGCCGTGATCACCGCGGCGGTGGAGGCGGGCGCCACCACGGTGAACATCCCGGACACGGTCGGCTACACCTTCCCGGCCGAGTTCCGCGACACCCTGCGCGAGCTGGTGGCCAGGGTGCCCGGCCTGGGCGACGAGGTGGTGCTCTCGGTGCACTGCCACGACGACCTGGGGCTCGCGGTGGCCAACAGCCTGGCGGGGCTCGACGCCGGGGCGCGGCAGATCGAGTGCACCATCAACGGCATCGGCGAGCGCGCGGGCAACGCATCGCTCGAGGAGATCGTGATGGCGCTCAAGGTGCGCGCCGACATCAACGAGCACTTCACCGAGGTCAACGCCGAGAAGCTCTATCCGACAAGCCGCCTGCTGAGCGAGACCATCGGCGTCATGCCGCAGCCCAACAAGGCGATCGTGGGCGACAACGCCTTCGCGCACGCCGCGGGCATCCACCAGCACGGCATGCTGAGCGACCGGGCCACCTACGAGATCATGACCCCGGAAACGGTGGGCGCGCCTCCGACGCAGCTCGTGCTGGGCAAGCACTCAGGGCGGCACGCGCTGCGCCACCGCTACGAGAAGCTCGGGCACGACCTTACCGACGAGGAGATGGCCGAGGCGTCCCGCTACTGCACCGATCTCGCGGAGCGCCGCATCGACGTGACCGACGAAGCCCTGCTTTCGATCCTGCGCAGGATCAAGGGCGAGGAGGGCGAGTCGCGGGTCCAGGGCAGATCGGCGGACCGGGCCTACAGGTAGCCCGGCGCATCCGGATGATCCCTCCGGGTCACCGGACCTTTTTCCACCATTAGAGCAATCGCGCGCACGGGCGCGCGCCCAGAACGAGGATACCGGCAGATGAGCGAGGCGACGATGGGAAGCAACGGGGCTTCCACCGAACTCCTTCAGGGACGGTCCGTGGCCGTCATCGGCTACGGCAGCCAGGGGCATGCGCACGCCCTGAACCTGCGGGACTCGGGAGCCGACGTCGTGGTGGGTCTCTACGAGGGAAGTTCGTCCGCGGACAAGGCGCGGGCCGACGGGCTCGGGGTGGCCTCCGTCGCCGACGCCGCGGCCGGGGCCACGGTCGTCTCGATTCTCATTCCCGACACGATCCAGCGGGACGTGTACGAGGCCGAGATCGAAGGGCACCTGAACGCCGGGGATACCCTCGTCTTCGCCCACGGCTTCAACGTGCACTACGGCGAGATCGTGGCGCCGGAGCATACCGACGTCATCCTCATCGCGCCCAAGTCGCCGGGGAACCGCGTGCGCGAGGAGTTCGTCGCGGGGCGCGGGGTGCCGGCGCTCTACGGGGTCCATCAGGATGCCACCGGCGGCGCGACCGAATTCGCGCGGGCGTATGCGGCGGGGCTGGGATGCGCGCGCGCGGGCATCCTCGAGACCACCTTCGCGGCGGAAACCGAGACCGATCTGTTCGGGGAGCAGGCGGTACTGTGCGGGGGCTTCACCGCGCTGGTGCAGGCCGGCTTCGAGACGCTGGTGGAAGCCGGCTACGACCCCGCCCTCGCCTACTTCGAGTGCCTGCACGAGCTGAAGCTGATCGTGGATCTGGCGTACGCGCACGGCATCTCGGGGATGCGCCGCGAGGTCAGCGACACCGCCGAGTACGGCGACTACGTCAGCGGTCCGCGGGTCGTGGGCGATGCCTCGCGGGCGGCGATGAAGGAGATCCTGGCGGATGTCCAGTCCGGAGCCTTTGCGCGCCAGTGGATCGAGGAAGCGCGCGGCGGACGCGAGGCGTTCGACCGCATGCGGGTGGAAGGCGCCGAGCATCCCATCGAGACGGTGGGCAGAAAGCTGCGGTCGCACATGGCCTGGCTTTAGTCCGGGGATGAAGCCGCGGCAACTGCCCCTCCGCAGCCAGGCGCTGGTCGCCGGGCGGGACCGCGCGGCGGCGCGCTCCATGCTGCGCGCGGTCGGCATGGAGGACGACGACTTCTCCAGGCCGCTGATCGCGATCGCCAACACCTGGACCGACACCACGCCGTGCAACGCCCACCTGCGCGACCTGGCCGACTCCGTGCGGCAGGGGATCCGCGAGGCGGGGGGGATGCCGCTCGAGGTCAACACCATCGCCATCTCGGACGGGATCACGATGGGGACCGAGGGCATGAAGGCCTCGCTGGTGAGCCGGGAGCTGGTCGCGGATTCGATCGAGCTGGTGGGGGACGCCTACGGGTTCGACGGCGTGGTGGCCATCTCCGGATGCGACAAGACCATCCCGGGCACGGTGATGGCGCTGGCGCGCCTGGATCTGCCCAGCCTGATGCTCTACGGAGGGTCGATCCAACCGGGCCGCTACCGGGGGCGCGACGTCACCATCCAGGACGTGTTCGAGGGGATCGGGGCGTGCGCGGCCGGCCGCATCAGCGAGGAGGACCTGGACGAGCTGGAGCGCGCGGCGTGCCCGGGCGCGGGCTCGTGCGGCGGGCAGTTCACCGCCAACACCATGGCGACCGTCTTCGAGGCGATGGGCATCTCGCCGATGGGGAGCGGCTCGGTGCCGGCCACCGATCCGGCCAAGGCGGGGGTCGCGCGCGACTGCGGCCGTCTGGCGGTCGACCTGGTGCGGCGCGGGGTGACGGCCCGCGACATCCTCACGCGCGAGGCGATGACCAACGGGGTCACCCTGGCGGTGGCCACCGGCGGGTCGACCAACGCGGTGCTGCACCTGCTGGCGGTCGCGCGCGAGGCCGGGGTGGAGCTCGAGCTGGAGGACTTCGACCGCATCAGCGCGCGCACGCCGGTGATCGCGGACATGAAGCCGTGGGGCCGCTTCGTCGCGACCGACATGCACGCGGCCGGCGGGGTGCGGCTGCTGGCGGCCCGCCTGCTGGGCGCGGGGCTGCTCGACGGCGGCGCGGCTACGGTCACCGGGCGCACGGTGGCGGAGGAGGCGGCGCTGGCGGCCGAGGCGGTCGGGCAGGAGGTGGTTTCGTCCGTGGAGGACCCGGTGAAGCCGCACGGTGGGCTGCTCATCCTGAAGGGCAACCTGGCGCCCGACGGCTGCGTGCTGAAGGTGGCCGGCCCCGAGCGCGGCCACCACAGCGGCCCGGCGCGGGTGTTCGACTGTGAGGAGGACGCGTTCGAGGCGGTGCAGGCGGGTGGAATATCCGCCGGGGACGTCGTGGTGATCCGGGGGGAGGGGCCGCGCGGCGGGCCCGGCATGCGGGAGATGCTGGCGGTCACGGCGGCGCTCACCGGGGCGGGGCTGGGGCCCTCGGTGGGGCTGCTCACCGACGGCCGCTTCTCGGGCGCCACCCACGGGCTGATGGTCGGCCACGTCGCGCCCGAGGCGGTGGACGGCGGACCCATCGCGGCCGTGCGGGACGGCGACACCGTCACTTTCGACGTGGCGGCGCGCACCCTGTCGGTGGACCTGACCGACAACGAGATCCGCGAGCGGGCCAGCGCCTGGCGCCCGTCCGCGCAGTCGGCCAACGGCTCCGCCACCGGGGTCATGCGCAAGTACGCGCGCCTGGTCGCCTCCGCGTCCGAGGGCGCGGTCACCAACCGGGCATGAGCGAGACACGCACCGGCGAGCGAGCATGAACGCCCGACCCACCACCCTGTTCGAGAAGGTCTGGGAGCAGCACGTCGTGCGCCGGGAAGAGGGGCGCCCCGACCTCATCTACATCGACCTGCACCTGGTGCACGAGGTCACGTCGCCGCAGGCCTTCGCGGGGCTGAACGCGGCCGGCCGCGCGGTTCGCCGCCCGGAGCGCACCCTGGCCACCGTCGACCACAACGTGCCCACCACCCACCGCTCCCTCCCGGTCGCCGACCCGGTGGCGACCCGCCAGATCGAGGCGCTCCGCGAGAACGCCGCCGAGCACGGGATCACCCTGTACGACATGGGCCACGAGCGGCAGGGCATCGTGCACGTGATCGGCCCCGAACTGGGCGCGACCCAGCCCGGCATGACCATCGTGTGCGGCGATAGCCACACCTCCACCCACGGCGCCTTCGGGGCGATCGCCTTCGGGATCGGCACCTCGCAGGTCGAGCACGTGCTCGCCACCCAGTGCCTGCTCATGGAGCGCCCGCGCAGCATGGAGGTGCGCTACCGCGGGCGCCTGGGGCCGGGACTCACCGCCAAGGACCTGATCCTCCACACCATCGGCCGCATCGGGGTGGCGGGGGGTGCGGGCCACGTGGTGGAATACCGCGGCGAGGCGATCCGCGCGCTCTCCATGGAGGGCCGCATGACCGTGTGCAACATGTCCATCGAGGCGGGTGCGCGCGCCGGCATGATCGCGCCCGACCAGACCACCTTTGAGTATCTGCGCGGGCGCCCGCGCGCGCCTGCGGGCGAGGCCTTCGACCAGGCGGTGGCGCGCTGGTCGACCCTGCGCACCGACCGGGGCGCGCGCTTCGACCGGGTGGTGGAGGTCGACCTGGCCGGCCTGGAGCCGCAGGTGACGTGGGGGACCAACCCCGGCATGGTGGTCCCCGTCTCCGGGCGGGTCCCCGACCCGGCCGACCTCACCGACCCGGACAGCCGGGCCACCGCCGAGCGAGCGCTCTCGTACATGGGGCTCGAGCCCGGCACGCCCATGCAGGACATCGAGCTCGACCGCGTCTTCATCGGCTCGTGCACCAACTCCCGCATCGAGGACCTGCGCGAGGCGGCGCGGGTCGCGCGCGGAAGCAAGGTGAGCCCGCGCGTGCAGGCCCTGGTGGTGCCCGGCTCCACCGCGGTGAAGGCGGCCGCCGAAGCCGAGGGCCTCGACCGCGTCTTCCGCGACGCCGGCTTCGAGTGGCGCGAGTCCGGCTGCTCCATGTGCCTGGGGATGAACGACGACATCGCGGGGCCCGGCGAACGCTGCGCCTCCACCTCCAACCGCAACTTCGAGGGCCGGCAGGGCAGGGGGGCGCGCACCCACCTGGTGAGTCCAGCGATGGCTGCGGCCGCCGCCGTGGCGGGCCGCTTCACCGACGTGAGGAGCCAGGCGTGAGCACCACCACCCACGCCATCCAGCCGCTCCGCCGCGTCGAGGGCATCGTGGCCCCGCTGGACCGCGCCGACGTCGACACCGACCAGATCATCCCCAAGCAGTTCCTGAAGCGCGTCGAGCGTGCGGGCTACGGGCAGTTCCTCTTCAACGACTGGCGCTTCCACCCCGACGGCTCCCCGCGCGCCGATTTCGTCCTCAACCAGCCCGGACACGCCGGGGCCGCCATCCTCGCGGCGGGGCGGAACTTCGGCTGCGGCTCCTCGCGCGAACATGCCGCCTGGTCGATCGCCGACTACGGCTTCCGGGTCGTGATCGCGCCCAGCTTCGCGGACATCTTCCAGGCCAACTGCTACCAGAACGGCATCCTGCCGCTGGCGCTGCCTGAACAGGAAGCAGCTGGGGTGCTGGCCCGCGCCATCGCGCATCCCGGCTACGCGCTCACCGTCGACCTGGAAGCGTGCACCGTCGCCGACGCAGCCGGATGGCGCCTCGGGTTCGAGATCGACGACTTCCGGCGCCGGTGCCTGCTCGAAGGCCTCGACGACATCGGCCTCACGCTGCAATACGAAAGCGAGATCACCCGCTTCGAGACCCGTTGACCGCTCCCGCGCCGCTGTCCCAGCGGTCCATCCTGCTCTTCTGGGCGCCCCTCGCCGCCACGTGGCTGATGATGGCGGTCGAAGGGCCCTTCCTCGCCGCGGTCATCGCCCGCCTGCCCGAGGCCAAGATCAACCTCGCGGCCTACGGCGTCGCCTTCGCCATCGCGATGCTGGTGGAGTCCCCGGTGGTCATGCTGATGACCACCTCCACGGCTCTCGCCGAGGACGCGCACAGCTTCCGCAAGCTGAGGCGCTTCGCCCTCCTTCTGAACGCGGGCACCACGGGGGTGCTGCTGTTCGTGCTCCTGCCCCCGGTGTTCGACCTTCTTGCGCTCCAGGTGCTCGCGCTGCCCGGGGAGGTGGCGCTGCTCGTCGAGGATGCCCTATGGCTGCTTGTGCCGTGGCCGGCGGCCATCGGCTACCGGCGCTTCTACCAGGGACTGCTCATCCGCGACGGGCGCCCGCGCCTGGTCGCCGCGGGGACGGTGACCCGCATCTCCGCCATCGCGCTGACGGCGCTGGTGCTTGCCCGGCTGGGCATCCCGGGCACGCTCGTGGCGGCCGGCGCCATGACCGCCGGGGTGTGCACCGAGGCCGCGGCCAGCCGCTGGATGGCGCGCGGATCGGTGGCGCGGATCCTCGCCTACACGTCGCCGGCCGGTCCGGACACCCTCAACTACGGCGTCATCTCCCGCTTCTACTACCCGCTCGCGCTCACCTCGCTGCTGGGCTTCGCGGCCCAGCCGCTGCTCACCTTCTTCATGGGGCGGGCGCCCGCTCCGGTCGAGTCGCTGGCGGTCTTTCCGGTGGTGGGCTCGCTCACCTTCGTCTTCCGCGCGGTGTGCCTGGCGTATCAGGAAGTCACCATCGCCCTGCTGGGCCCGCGGCACGAGCAGCTCGTACCGCTGCGGACGTTCGCCGTGTCGCTGGGGCTCGCCACCACCGCCTGTCTCGCCGTCTTCGGGCTCACCCCCTTCTCCGGCGTCTGGTTCGAGACCATTTCCGGGCTCACGCCCGACCTGGCCGCCTTCGCCATCCTGCCCACCATCCTCTTCATCCCCCTGCCGTTCCTGTCGGCCTTCCTCTCGCTCGAGCGCGGAATCCTGATCAAGGGCCGCCGCACCCGGCCCGTCACTCTCGCCACCGCCACCGAGGTGGTGTGCATCGCGGTGGGTTTTCCGCTGCTCGTGCAGGCCTTCGGACTGGTAGGCGTCACCGCCGCGGCCGCCGCGTCGCTCGCCGGCCGGGTCGCCGCGGTGAGCATTCTGGTTCCGTCGGTTGTCCGAGTAGTGCGCCGGGCTTCCCGCTGACGACACCTCCGAGAGGGTGGCGCGCCCAGACGCCGCCGCCCATCTCTGGCGAAGGCCCGCCGTTTCTGCGAAATTACAGGACTGCGCAGCCACCAATTCGGCAAGGGAACGTCATGAAATCCTGTCCCGCTCCGACCGCATGTATCCTGGCCTTTCTTGCCGCCGGTCCGCTGTTCGCCCAGAACTCGCAATCCGGGCCCGCGAACGGCGCGGCAGGAGGGGCTCTTCCGACGGTCGCCACCGCCACTGAAGTCGTGGAAAGCCCGAGCATCGACGGCTTTCTCGACGAGGCAGTGTGGCAGCAGGCCCCGGTCATGACCGGCTTCACCCAGCGCGAGCCCATGGACGGGCAGCCCGCCACCGAGCAAACCGAGGTCCGGGTCGTATTCGATGCGGAAGCCCTCTACGTGGGTGTGTGGGCATTCGACAGCCAGCCCGACAACATCACCTACGGCGAGCGCATCCGGGACTACGAGGTGCGCCAGAGCGACAACGTCGTGTTCGTGCTGGACACCTACAACGACGACCAGAACGGCTTCGTCTTCGGCACCACCCCGACCGGCATCGAATACGACGGGCAGGTGGCGAACGAGGGCCGTGGCGGCGGCCGCTTCCAGGGGGGCGGCTTCAACACCCGGCAGCGCTTTCAGTCGGGCTCCGGCGGCGGCTTCAACAAGAACTGGGACGGCAGCTGGACGGTCGCCACCACGACCGACGACCAGGGCTGGTATGCGGAGTTCCGCATCCCCTTCAACACGCTGCGCTACGGCAACGATGTCGAGAACTGGGGCTTCAACGTCGCCCGCCGCATCC
The DNA here is from genome assembly GCA_028819075.1 of Gammaproteobacteria bacterium. Lineage (NCBI taxonomy): Bacteria > Pseudomonadati > Pseudomonadota > Gammaproteobacteria > Gammaproteobacteria bacterium. The sequence goes on along the minus strand of JAPPMM010000047.1, from coordinate 165,022 downwards.
GGCGTTTGAACGAGGAGTCCTTCTGGACCCCGGTTCCTCGCGAATTCAGCCTCTATCGCCTCAACTACGCCGGAGACCTCGAGGGATTGCGTCCTCCCTTCCAGCGCCTTGCGACGGTCACCCCTTATGTGCTGGGGTCCAGCGCCCGCGACTACACCAACGCCAGCGAGACCGGTTTCGGCCAGGACGGCAACGTCGGCGGCGAGGTCAAGTTCCAGGTCACCCAGGGTCTGACCCTCGACCTCACCTACAACACCGACTTCGCCCAGGTCGAGGTCGACGATCAGCAGCTCAACCTCACCCGCTTCGCCCTCAATTTCCCCGAGAAGAGGCCCTTCTTCCTCGAGAACGCGGGCTTCTTCAACGTGGGGGGCGGGGGCGCGGACCTGTTCTTCAGCCGTGCGATAGGCATCCACCGGGGCCAACCGGTGCCCATCAAGGGCGGCGCGCGGCTGTCGGGCCGGGCCGCGGGCCTGAACGTCGGGCTGCTGCACATCGAAGCCGACGGCGTCAGCGACCTGGGGGCGGACGCTCACGGCTACTCGGTCGCCCGCCTCGCCAGGGAGCTGCCCAATCGCTCGCGCGTCGGGGGCTTGTTCATCAACAAGAGCGGCCCCGCGGGCGACTTCAACCGTACGCAGGCGGTGGACGCCGCCGTGGGCGTGGGAGAGGCGGTCACCTTCGGCAGCTTCGTGGCGAGGACCGACGGCCCGGAAGCCGGCGCCAACGAGTACGCCTGGGACTTTTCCGGAAACCTGAACATGCGGAGCTTTTCGCTGACCGGTCAGGTCCGCGAGATTGGCGAGGGATTCAACCCGGAAGTGGGCTTCCTGCCCCGGCGCGGATACCGCTACTACCAGTACCACGTGATGTACAAGATCCGTCCCACGTGGCTTCGCGAGATCCGGCCGCACGTCTCCTACTTCACCTACCACAGCCGCAAGAGCGGCGTCGAGACGGGCTTTCAGGAATCGGCCCGGCTGCATGTCGACTCCCACTGGGAGTGGCCCTCGGGGGCGCAGATCCATACGGGCGCCAACCTCGTCACGGAAGGCATCTACCAGCCCTTCACAATCCGGGGCACCGAGGTGACCGTCCCGGTGGGGACCTACCGCGGCTGGGAATCCCAGCTGGTCTTCAACAGCAACGCCGCCGCCCGGCTGTCGGCCACGTCGCGGATCAACTTCGGCAGCTTCCTGACCGGCAGCCGCTGGGGCGGAAGCGGCTCCGTCACCTTCCGGCCCAATGCGTCGTTCAGCACCTCCGGGCGCGTCACCTACTATGACGTGAGCCTGCCGGAGGGGAAGTTCGAGACGGTGCTGCTGGGGATGAACTTCGGCTACTTCTTCACCCCGCGCATCTACCTGCAGTCGCTGGTGCAGTACTCGAACCAGGTCGACAGCTGGTCAGCCAACCTGCGCTTCGGCTGGCTCAATACCGCGGGCACGGGGCTGTTCATCGTCTACAACGACGTGCAGGGCTTCGACTATCCGGCCGGGCTCAACCACGACGGCGCGGGGCGCTTCGTCGAGAGCGGGACGCTGGCCCGGTCGTTCATCGTCAAGTTCACGCGGCAGTTCAACGTTCTGGGAGGGTAGGGATGAGATTCAGCCGGTCCGCCGCTGCGTCCCTTGCAGGATGCACGCTGCTGCTGGTGCTCATTCTGACGGGTGCCCTGGATCACCTCGCGGTCCACTTCGCGCTCAGCAAGTCCGAGCCGGCCGCGGAGGCGACGGTATCGCCGCCCGAGGCGTTGCGCCTGTGGTTCACGCAGGCACCCCAGGACAACTCCATGTTGATTCGGCTGATGACGGGAGATGCCATGGTCGAGACCGGGCCGCCGATCCCCGATTCCGAGGACGACAAGGTGTACAGCGCGGCGGTAGGGCGGACCCTTGAAGAAGGCGGCTACATGATCTCCTGGCGCGCCATGGCCGCGGACGGTCACGTCGTGCGCGGACAAATCCCCTTTACCGTCCAGGTTCCATAGGCGCCGGTCTCGAGGTTCTGCCCATCGCCGACGCTCTCGTCGGCTGGCTGTTCTTTGCCGGGCTCATTACCACCTGGGGGGCGGCGTCCAGCCGCTGGCTCATTGCGCCCCGGGTTCTGGGGCGGCGACGTCACTCCGTCATTGCGGCGGCCCGCACCGTGGGGCTGGTGGGTTCGACGGCGCTCGTGGCGGGTGTCGGGTTCCTCTTCTGGCGGCAGCTCCGCGGCTTTCGCGATCCGCTCGTGCCCTGGCAGGAAGACACTTCGGTGCTCCTGTCGACGGACTGGGGGTTGAGCTGGCGATTGATGGCGATCGGGGCGCTGGTGACGGTCGCTGCCTTCGCCTGCGCGGCATCGGACGGCCGGGGTTCGGAGTTCCGGCGCGCAGCCTGGATCGTGGCAAGCTCGCTCGCGGGGCTGATGTGCGCGTTCCCCGCGTTCAACGGACACGCGGCGGCCACGGAGGGCCTGCGCTGGATCTCGATTCCCGCGGACATCGTCCACGTCCTCGCCGCGGGAAGCTGGATCGGGGGACTGTTCTTCGTGCTCATCGCCGAACTCAGGGAACGCCGACAAACCGGTCGGGGAAACGCCCTGCTTGCCGAGGTCCTGCCGCTCTTTTCCCAAGTCGCGCTCATCTCGGGCGCCCTGCTCGTCGGGACGGGCGCGCTGGCGTCCTGGCTTCATGTTGCATCGCTGGATGCCATGGTCTCGACGAGATATGGGCGCATCCTGCTCACCAAGATCGGGCTTGTGGTGATCGTCATGATCCTGGGGGCCGTGAACTGGAGAGTTCTCACGCCGAAGCTGTGGGGCGTCGGCGGGGCAAGGCCTCTGCGCCGCAACGCGATCCGGGAGCTGACCGTCGCTCATGTGGTCATTCTGATCGCGGCGTTGCTGGCGCAGACGTCGCCACTCGAGGGCTGATGACAACTGTAAGGCGGAGGAGACGATGAGCGGCACCAATCGCGGCGGATTCAACGAGTTGACCCTCAACGTCCTCCGGATCGTAGCGGCGCTGCTGTTCATGCAGCACGGAGTCCAGAAGCTGTTCGGGGCGCTCGGGGGCAACCAGGTGGAGTCGCTGATGAGCCGATTCGGCGTCGCCGGCATCCTTGAGTTCGGGGGAGGGTTGCTGCTGGCGATGGGGCTCTTCACCCGCCCGGTGGCGTTCATTCTCGCGGGTGAGATGGCCGTGGCCTACTTTACCGCCCACCTGCCGCAGGGGTTCTGGCCCATCATGAACCAGGGCGAGCTGGCGATGTTCTACTGCTTCACGTGGCTCTTCCTCTTCGCCAACGGGCCGGGCAGGTACTCGCTGGACGCGTGGCGTGGCGGTCGCGGCGGAGGGTCGCAGGATGGCTGAAGGCAGGGGCAGGGGCACTGGCATCGCAGGAATCCGGGGGAAACGGATGATCACTCGAACCACACGAGCAGGGCGCCGTGCGGGCATCATGGTTCCACTCGGCGTTGCCGCCTTTCTGGCAGCCGGGCCGCTGCTTGCCCAGAACGCGCAGTCGGATGGCAACGCGGGCTCGGGGGCCCCGCTGCCGGTGATCGCCACCGCCACCGAGGTTACCGAGGCGCCCATCGTCAACGGCCGCCTGGACGATGCCGCCTGGCAGCAGGCCTCCGTCATGACCGGCTTCACGCAGCGCGAGCCCATGGACGGGCAGCCCGCCAGTGAGCGCACCGAGGTCCGCGTCGTGTTCGACGCCGAGGCTCTCTACGTCGGCGTGTGGGCGTTCGACAGCCAGCCCGAAAACATCACCTACGGCGAGCGCATCCGCGACTTCGAAGTGACCGAGAGCGATGCCATCGTCTTCGTGCTGGACACGTACAACGACGACCAGAACGGCTTCATCTTCGGCACCACCCCGACCGGCATCGAGTACGACGGCCAGGTTGCGAACGAAGGGCGCGGCGGCGGCCGCTTCGGGGGCGGCGGATTCGGATTCAACTCCCGCCAGCGCTTCCAGTCGGGCTCCGGCGGCGGCTTCAACAAGAACTGGGACGGCAGCTGGACCGTCGCGACCACGACCGACGGGGAAGGCTGGTATGCCGAGTTCCGCATCCCCTTCAACACGCTGCGGTACGGGAACGACGCGGAGGCCTGGGGCTTCAACGTGGCCCGGCGCATCCGGCGCCTCAACGAAGAGTCGTTCTGGACCCCGGTGCCGCGCGAATTCAACCTCTACCGCCTCAACTACGCCGGCGATCTCGAAGGACTGCGGCCTCCGTTCCAGCGCCTGGCGACCATGACCCCCTACGTGCTGGGCTCGACCGCTCGAGACTACACCAGCGCCACCGAGACCGGCTTCGGCCAGGACGGCAACGTAGGGGGCGACGTCAAGTTCCAGGTCACCCAGGGGCTCACCCTGGACGTGACCTACAACACCGATTTCGCGCAGGTCGAGGTCGACGACCAGCAGCTCAACCTGACGCGCTTCCGTCTCAACTTCCCGGAGAAGCGCCCGTTCTTCCTCGAGAATGCCGGGTTTTTCAACGTCGGCGGAGGAGGCGCGGACCTCTTCTTCAGCCGCGCCATCGGCATCGCCGAGGGCCAGCCGGTGCCGATCAGGGGGGGCGCGCGGCTCTCCGGCCGGGCCGCGGGGCTGAACGTGGGGCTGCTGCACATCGAGACCGGTGGAGCCGAGGGGCTCCAGGACCCGCAGGGGTATTCGGTGGCGCGGCTGGCCAGGGAGCTGCCCAATCGTTCCAGGATCGGCGGCCTGTTCATCAACAAGGGCGGACCTGAAGGCAACTTCAACCGCACCTGGGCGATGGACGGCGCGCTGGGCATCGGGGAGGCGCTCACCTTCTCGAGCTTCGCGTCGAGAACCGACGGACCGGGAACCGCAGGCAGCGAGTATGGCTGGGATCTCTCCACCGGCTGGACCAGCCGGGACCTCGAGATCAACGCCAACGTCCGCGAGATCGGGGAGGGGTTCAACCCGGAGGTGGGGTTCCTGCCGCGCCGGGGGTATCGCTACTACCAGGCTTTCGTGATGTACAAGATCCGGCCCTCGTGGCTCCGCGAAGTCCGGCCCCACGTCATGTACAACACCTACCACAGCCGCAAGACCGGCGTTGACCGGGGCTTCCAGGAGTCGGCCTTCCTCCACGTCGACACGCACTGGGAATGGCCCTCGGGGGCGCAGATCAACACCGGCATGAACCTGGTCACGGAGGGGCTCTACGAGCCGTTCCGGATTCGCGGCACGGATGTGGTCGTGCCCGAGGGGACGTACCGGGGCTGGGAGACCAATCTGGTCTTCAACACGAACGCTTCGGCCCGGCTGTCGATGTCGTCGAGCGTCAACATCGGCAGCTTCCTGAGCGGCAGCCGGTGGGGCGGCGACGGTTCGGTCACGTTCAGGCCGAACGCGTCGTTCAGCACATCGGCGCGCGTCAACTACTTCGACGTGAGCCTTGCCGAGGGGAACTTCGAGACCGTGCTGCTGGGGCTGAACTTCGGCTACTTCTTCACCCCGCGCGTCTACCTGCAGTCGCTGGTGCAGTACTCGAACCAGGTGGACAGCTGGTCCGCCAACCTGCGCTTCGGGTGGCTGAACACGGCCGGGACCGGCCTGTTCATCGTGTACAACGACGTGCAGGGCTTCGACTACCCGGCGGGGCTGAACCACGGTGGCGGGCGCTTCGTCGAGAGCGGCGCGCTGGCCCGTTCCGTCATCGTCAAGTTCACCCGGCAGTTCAACGTGCTGGGGGGATAGGGGGCGTCATCAACGGGAGGCTTCGCCCGATGCCGAGCACGACTCTCCGCCGGTTCCGATCCGCCGCCGCCGGTCGTCGCGCGGCCGCCCCGATCCCGTCCATTGCGGCGATCCTGTCCATTGTCCCGATCCTGACCTTCGGCCCGCTTGCCGGCCTGGTCCTTGCGGCGTCTTCTCCCGCACTGGTGGCGCAGGAAGCCGCGCCCGCCATCGAGACGATCCGGCAGTCCGACCTGAGGGCCGACCTGTCCTTCCTCGCCGGAGACGAGATGGGCGGCCGGCTGGCCGGGTCCCCCGAGGGCCGGATCGCGAGCGCGTTCATCAAGTCGCGCTTCGAGCGGCTGGGGCTCACGCCGGTCGGCGACGGGGGCTCCTACTACCACTCCTTCAACGTCGTGCAGACGGAGGTTGGCGAAGACAACCGCCTCACGGTGATGCTCGACCGCGGGGTCACGCTCTCCCGGGAGCGCGGGCAGGACTTCTACCCCTTGCGCGAAAGCGGCACCGGCACCGCCGGAGGGGAAGTGGTGTTCGCCGGCTTCGGCATCTCGGCGCCCGGGCTCGGGCACGACGACTATCGCGGGGTGGCGGGCCGGATCGTCCTCATCGTCGACCACGAACCCGCCGAATCGGATCCCGGGAGCGCCTTCGACGGCCTCGTGAACTCCGAAGCCGCGGCCGCGTACCGCAAGATCGCTGCGGCCGAGGCGGCGGGCGCGCTGGGCGTGCTGCTGGTCACCGACGTCCACAACCACCCCGGCCCGGTCAACTTCAGCGCCCAGGCCGAAGGCTACTGGCCGTCGACCCCCCGGCGCATCGGCCGCTACACGCTCGCGAGCCGCCTCGACCGCATCAGCATCCCGGCCCTGCGCATCTCCCCCGCGCTGGCGGAGAATCTGGTCTCGGGCACGGGGCGCACCCTCGAGGAGCTCTCCCGTTCGGCCGAGGCGGCGGGCGGAATCCAGCCCGTGATGCTGCCGGGCGTGCGAGTCGACATTTCCGCGGATGTGCGCCGGGAGACGCGCACCGAGCGCAACGTCGTGGGGCTGATCGAGGGCTCCGACCCGGAGCTGCGCGACGAATGGATCATCATCTGCGCGCACTTCGACCATGAAGGCACCGACGGCGCCGTGGTCTACAACGGTGCCGACGACGACGGATCCGGCACGGTGGGGCTGATCGAGATCGCCGAGGCCTATCAGGAGGCCGCGCAGAGGGGCGAGAGTCCCCGGCGCTCGGTGCTGCTCGCCGCGTGGGACTTCGAGGAGAGGGGCCTGCTGGGCGCCTGGGCCTGGGTCGAGAACCCGCTTCATCCCCTGGAGCAGACCGTGGCCGTCCTCAACATGGACATGATCGGGCGGAACGAGGAAGTGGTGGTGGGCGGCGGCAATCGCTTCCGGGGACTGGACGTCCAGTCTGGCGAGTCCAACGCCAACGCCATCAACATCATGGGCACGACGCGCAGCGCGGATCTCAGGTCCGAGGTCGAGCAGGCGAACGCGGTCGTCGGACTCGAGATGCGCTTCCGTTACGACAACCACCCCATCCAGTTGCTGCGCCGGAGCGACCACTGGCCCTTCATGCAGGCAGGCGTGCCCGCGCTCTTCTACCACACCGGGCTCCATCCCGACTATCACCGGCGCGACGACGTGCCGGAGCGCATCAACTGGGAGAAGCTGGAGAAGGTTGTGAGGCTGGTGTACCAGACCAGCTGGAGTCTGGCCCGGCGGCCCGAGGGGCCCGCGCGAATCAGCGAGCGGTAACCGGTCCCGGGTTCTCCTGGCGCCTGTCATGAGATCCGGGCAGGCTGCGCGCCCGCGTGGTGATCATCCCTCTCCCGCCTGAATCTCCGCCGCGATGGCCTGCACTTCGTCGAGCACCCGGAGCAGGTTGCCGCTCCAGAGCATCCCGATTTCCTCCTCGGAGTAGCCGCGCCGCACCAGTTCCAGGGTGACGTTGAAGGTCTCGGAGGCGTCGTCCCAGCCCTCCACGCCGCCGCCCCCGTCGAAGTCGGAGCTGATGCCGACGTGCTCGAGGCCGATCATGTCGACCAGGTAGTCGATGTGGTCGACGAAGTCGGAGACGTCGACGTCGGGTGCCGTTCCGGACTCGTCGACACGCTCGGTGGCCTGGCGCCGCGCCATGGCCATGGCTTCGGCGTACGTGACCTGTTCCACCTGCGAACGCTCGGCGAGTTCGTCGTCGTCCATGAGCTCGACGCCCATCTCTGCGGCCATCTCGCGTGCAAGCGCCCCTATGGCCTGCTGGCGCGTTTCGGCCTTATCGCGGTTGGTGAAGCGACGAAGCGCGACGGTCTGCACCACACCCCCGTTCTCCCCCACGGCCAGAAGTTGCTCATCGTCGAGGTTTCGACTCACGTCGCTGAGCGCGCGGGCCGCCGAATGGGACGCCATCACGGGTGCGCGGGTCAGCTCGAGCGTCTGCATGATCGAGGGCTTGGAGGGATGCGAGATATCGATCATGATCCCGAGGCGGTTCATCTCCGCGATCGCCTCGCGTCCGATCTCACTCAGGCCGCCGTGCAGGAAGTTGCCGTCCTGCTCGCCGGAGTGCGCGTCCGATAACTGGCTCGGACCGGTGTGGGCGAGGGACATGTAGCGGGTGCCGAGTGCATGGAACTGTTCGATGTGCGACAGGTCGAGACCGAGGGAATACGCGTTTTCGACGCCGATCATCGCCACCAGCTCTCCGGAGGCCGCGATGCGGCGCACGTCGTCCGAAGTCAGCGCCAGCTCGATGCGGTCCGGGGCGTATTCCTCCACCAGGCGATGGATCGAGTTGAACTTGTCCATGGCGTTGTCGTAGGCGGCCGCGTACCCCTCGTCGTCGAGAGGGCCCTGTCCGGTGAAGACGACGAACCACGCCACGTCCAGCCCGCCCGCCTCCATCTTCGGCAGGGTGACCTGCGTCGGGAGGTCCATTATGTAGTTGCGCTCGGCGGTGAAGTTTGATGTGTTGATGTCAACGTGTGTGTCGAGCGTGATCACGCGCTCGTGAATCGCGCTGGCTCGGGCGATCATCTCTTCCTCGGATTCGGCGGAGGCTGCGGGGGCGGGGTCGTCGCTGGTGCCGGTGCACGCGACGGTGGCGAGGGTGGCCAGGAGGGCGAGTCGGCGGGTGATGGATCGAGGGGTCGTCATCGCAGAACTCCTTGGCGTCCGGAGGGGCGCGGCCGTGTCATGCCTCGGAGCCCCACGGGGGTCAGGGATGGCATGGGGTCCGCGGTTGGGCCGCGTGGGTTCAAGATAGGGTGGCGCGGCCGTACCGCGAGAGAGTCGGACCCACCTGACAGCGGCCGTCAGGGCAGACGCGTGATCTCGTCGGCCTCGAAGCGCGGCAGCTCTCGCCGCGACGACCCGAGGTCCAGCACGATCCCCTGCGCGGGCGGGACGAACCGGCCGACGACTCGTCCGGGGATGCCAGCGTCCTCCAGGCGGTGCAGGAGGCCGTCCGTGCCGGCCTCCGAGCAGGCGACGAGGAGTGCTCCGGAGCCGATGGCGCCGAGGATGTCGAGGCCGTAGCGACGCATCAATCGCGCTGATTCGTCGAAGTGGGGGATCTTCGCCTCCTCGACGATCGCCCCGAGCCCCGCCGCCTCGACCATCTCTCGGATGGCCGTCGCTACGCCTCCTTCCGTCACATCGTGCATCGCGTGGACGCCCGGCGTGCGCGCGGCGATGTGGGCTTCGGGTACGACGCTGATCCCGGGATCCCGCAGAAAGCGGGCCGATCGAGCCTGGAACTCGGCACCGAGTCTCCGGCTCACATCCTCCGCGAATTCGGTTGCGATGATGGCGGTGGCCTCGATGGCGATGCCCTTGGTGATGACGAGCAGGTCGCCTTCGCGAGCCCCGCCGCTCGGCTTCACGTGCTCCGGGGTGGCCACCCCGATCATGGCCCCGGCGACGACCTCGTGACGCACGGCGGCGGTGACTTCGGTGTGGCCACCGGCGGGGATCGCGCCGACTTCGCGGCAGCCCGTCCGGATGCCGTCGGCAATCCGTACGACCCGCGCCGCATCGGTCCCGGGGGGTACGAGAATCGAGGACAGGAACCAGCGGGGTTCTCCCCCGGTCGCGGCCACGTCGTTGGCGTTCACGATGACGGCGTGCCAGCCGGGGTCGGCGCTCGGGAAGGTGATCGGATCGGCCGCCAACACGATGCGCGGCTCGCTCCCGGCGGCGGCAACCGCGGCATCCTCGCCGGATGCGGGCCCCGGATCGAGACCGGCGCCACCGCCGAGCCGGCGCAGCACCTCGCGGAGCACGCGGGGTGGGATCTTTCCTTCAGGCAGGTGCTCCGAGCGGCGTGTGTCGGCGTCGCTCATGCCCCGCGGCGCCAGAGATAGTACACCGGCGCGCCCGCCGCGATGATGCCGAAGCTGAAGAGTGTCGAGCCGGGCGCGCCGACGAACGCGCTGATCAGCATCGCCATCGAGGCGAGAAGAAAGATCCAGGGGACCCAGGGATAGCCGAAGGTGCGGTAGGGCCGGGGGTGATCGGGCTTGAGCCTCCGCAGGCGGAAGACGCCCCAGACCACCAGGATGTAGAACGGCCAGAGTCCCAGGATGAAGACCTGGACCAGCTCGGCGAAGGTTCTGACCGAGACGTACCCCACCCCCAGCACCGTCACCAGCGCGATGGCCGCCGCCGGGGTTCCCCACCGAGCATGGATGCGCCCGACCGGCCGGAAGAAAAGGCCGTCCTCGGCGAGCGCGTAGAACACCCGCGGCCCGCCGAGCAGCGTGGCGTTGAGCGCCCCGAAGGTCGACACCACCACCAGTCCCGCCACCAGGGACGCCCCCACCGGCCCGAAGATGCGGATGGCCGCGTCCGAGGCGACGTGCTCCGAGACCGCCAGCTCCGCGACCGGCATGGCCCACAGGTAGGAGGCGTTCACGAGGATGTAGACGGCCGCCACCACCAGCGAGCCGCCGATCAGGGCGCGCGGGAGGTTGTGCCCGGGGTCCTTGACCTCGCCGGCCGCGTAGAGCAGTTCGCCCCACCCGTCGTACGCCCACAGCACGGCGATCAGCGCGACCCCTGCACCGCTCCAGGAGGCGGGCGCGAAGGCGGCCGCGCCGGCGAGCGCCCCGGTGCTCCCGTCGCCGAACAGGAAGATCGCGAGCGACAGGCCCACGATGGCGAGCACCTTCGCCCAGGTGGTCACGTTCTGGACGGCCGCGCCCCAGAGCACCGAGCGGGCGTTGGTGGCGCCCAGCACGACGATGGCGAGGGCGGCCACGACGCGCACGCCGGCCTCGGTGAGGGGAAAGAGCGCGTCCACGTAGGCCGCGAAGATGAGCGCGATGCCGCCCAGCACGGCCGGTTGGATGAGCAGCAGCCGCGTCCATCCGAAGACGAACGCCGGCATGGGACCGTACGCCTCGCGCAGGTACACGTAGGTGCCGCCCGAACGGGGGAACATGACCGCCAGCTCGGACATGCTGAGCGCGGCGCACACGGTGATGGCCGAGCCGAGCAGCCAGAGCAGCGTGATCGCGCCTACCGAACCGGCCTCGCGGGCGATCTCGGCGGGAACCCCGAAGATGCCGCTGCCGATGATGGCGCCGACCAGGATCGCGCCCGCGCTCCAGACCCCGAGCTGGCGCTTGAGGGTGGCGGGCCCAGGCGACCCCTCCGTCACCCCGCGACCCGCGCCCGCGTGACCACCCCGCTGAGACACCCGATCCCGCCGGCGCACTTGTGGATCTCTCCCAGTTCCACAGTGACGCACTCGATTCCCGCGTCCTCGTAGGCCGCCTGCAGGATGGGGCATCCTTCCGGCATCAGTATCCTGCGCGGTCCCAAAGTCACGAAATTGTGCCCGAAACCGCGCACCATCTCGTGGTCGTCGGGAAAGAAGCGCACCTGGTAGCCGTGCTTGCGGAGCGCCTCCAGCGCCGTCCACGGAATCCGGCCGGGACGGCCGAAGGCCAGGTCGCGGTCGGCGAAGCGGACCTCGCCCATCAGGTGCATGGAGGTGTGCGGCAGGTCCACCACCAGCGTCTCGACGCCGATCTCCGCCAGGGTTGCCGCCACCTGCGCCGCGCCCTCGCCGTTGGTGCGCAGGCCCCGCCCGATCATCGCCGCGCCCGGCGACAGCCAGCAAAGGTCGGCCCCTTCGAAGGTGCCCGTGCCGCCCACGCTGCGCAGGATCGGCACTCCGCAGTCGGCCAGCCGGCGAGCGATCCAGCGCTCCTCGCCCGCCCGCACGGTCGATGCCGGACGCCCCACGATGGCCCCCGAGGGCGTCATCACGAACAGGTCGGCGCAGAACATCTGGTTGGGGGGCGCGCTGCCCGGATCCACGTACACGACCTGCACGCCGTTCGCCCGGTAGGCATCCGCCATGGCATCGTGCTGCGCGCCGCACAGCGCGGCGTCCGGGGCCTCCAGCATGAGGTGCTCGTCGGCGTCTTCGACCTCGAAGAGCTCCGCACCCGGGCGATGCAGCAACACCGCCTGCAGGGTCGCGTACTCGCTGTCGATGCCGCACCGGGACCACACCGACCCCAACTCATCGGCGAGGGAGGCTTCACGGGCGGGCCAGCTCGGGCCCCCGTAGGCGGCGGCGTGGGCGGGTGGGCGGACGGCGGTGCTCTGGTCCATGGGCTCCAACATGCCTCACCGGGACGGCATCGCCAAGACCCGCGGTTCCCATCAGCCCATCCGCGCGCCCGGGCCCGTCGAACCCGTACGAGCTGAGCTGCGTGCGCATCGCCAACGGCAGCGTCAGTCCCGCGCGCCCTCCAACGGCCACACCACGCGAAACCCTATGTCCTCCGACTCGAAGCCGGAGCGCAGGTACCTGACGCGGTCCGCGGCGCGAAGGGCGAACGGCGGGGAAAGAAACGAGCCGCCCCGCAATCTGCGCGAGTCGTCATTCACGGGCGTTCGCCCCGGATCGAACCAGATGGGCGTTACCCACTCCGCCACGTTGCCCGCCAGGTCGTAGATGCCTTCCGGCGTTGCGCCCTCCCGCCGGGCCATCACCTCGATCGGGCCCCTCGGGTCGCAGGAGCCGTAGTGCACCCGGTCGCACGCAGGCTCCGAGTTGCCCCACGGGTACTTCCGTCTCTCGGAGCCTCTCGCCGCAAACTCCCACTGTGCTTCGGTTGGCAGACTTCCACCAACGGAGATGGCGTAGGCCATGGCTTCCCGCCAGGTGACATTGACGACCGGATGGCGCTCCTCCCCGCTCGAGAACGCGTGCCCCGCGTCGAATCGCCGATACTCCTCGTTCGTTACCTCGTGCTCCTGCATCCAGAAGCTCCGGACCGTGCGCGGACGCGGATACTCGTCCCGTTTCGAGTACGGACTGCCCGGCGCGACGATCGTGTCCCAGTCGTCGCTGCCGCTTATGAATGTGCCGCCCTCGATCAGAATCGCCCGGTTCAGCGGGTCGACGACACCGGGCCCCGAAGGCGGACGGGTGGCGACATCGCCGTGACCGTCGTTGAAGAAGCCCATCCACCGCACCAGTGCATACCCGCAGATGAGAATCACGCCGGCCAGCACCGTCATCCTGAGCGACACGGATCCCCCGGGTGCGAACCTCATCAGAACGGCGCCGTCGTACGAAAATGCCATTGCCACGCGGGCTCATGTGCCCAGTCAACGCCCGCCCGCGGCCTCCCGGGGACCCGGGTTCCGTGCGGGTACCACCAGGGCGCAAGCGGCCGTGCCACATCCACGCGCAGAAAGCCGTTGAACACCGACACGCCAAGCCCCGCGGACTGCAGGCTTCCGCCGTCCACCCTCGCCCAGTCGTGGAAGACCGAGAGGGCAACCAGGCTGACCTTGCGCTGCAGCTCGATCCGGCTCCTCCAGACCTGTCTTCCCCTCAGCACGGTCTGGGGATAGCCGCGCAGCCAGTCACCGGAACTCCCCAGCCTCCAGATCTCTTCCGGAGCGGGGTCTCCAGCGACGCGCGCGCCACCGGCCTCGAGCGCCATCGACAGGTCGGCCGGCAGGGGCAGGACCAGCATGCCCGTGACCGACAGGCGGACGTTGGGATAGTCGCCGACCAGTCCCCGCAGCGATATGTCGGCGCCCCCGTTCACCCTGCGTCCGGTGAGGCCGCCCCACCAGGGCCTCCAGAACAGATCGACTCCGTGACGCCTGCGCGCGTCGCCGTCCAGCGTGGTGTTCGTCTCGGAGAACAGGCTCAGCGAGGTCCAGGATCGGTCGCTCCTCGGAGGGAGCAGGTGGATGGCGGCTCCGCGGACGACGTAGTAGTCGGAAGGATCGGCCACGTACGCCCAACGTGGCGAACGCTGCGAGGTCACGGTTCCTCCCGATTCCCGAAGCGCATGGTAGAGCGAGAATCGCACGCGGGGACCGGTCCGGCCGTACTCCGCGGCCAGGTCGATGCTGGGTTCGCGCCGCCGCGTTCCCGTCCGTACCGTCAGCGCGCCCCGTCCCCACGGGAAATCGCGGATCAGCCGGCTGCCCACCGACAGACCCTCTATCGGATTGTAGCGCATGAGCCTCGGGGTCAATACCGGCGCTTCAAAATACCATTGGCGGATGTCCGGATCCGTCCCGGCGCCTTCCAGGTCGCCGGCACCGGGGGCGATGCCGATGGAATCCAGGACTTCGCCGGCCTCGTCGACCATGCTCCCATACAGTCCGTCTTCGCGATCCTCCCAGATTGATGGAGGCAGATGGGCGCTTGCGCCGAGCGCCCGCCAGTCGCGCCCCACGATCACCACGGTCCCCGAGTCGGGTTGCGAACCGTCCTTTACCACGACCGTGTCTCCCTCCTCGCGCCAGGACTCGACCAACTCCGCGGTCGCCCGCGCGGGATCCGGTGGATCCGCGGCGCCCGTTGAGACTTGCTCGATGTCGAACTCCCAGTCGTGAAACCCCCGCACCGTGACCCTATCGGAGTCCTCGGCATCCCATTGGTCTCCGCTGGTGATGTAATGTGCAAAAGTCGCGCGCCTCGGAAGCCAGTAGCGGAGGTTCCACATGGAATAGTCGACAACCGCTACCGCCACGCCGATTTCCAGCCCCGGGCCCATTGCCGCGTTGAGACCGTAGTTCAATATCCGGCCGAACAATCCCGGACGGGGCGGGGAAGGCACCTCGACATCGCCCAGCGCGGTGCCGCGATATACCTCTTCGATGTCCAGCAGGGAGCCGCTCCCGCGGCGAAAACTCAACTCGGAATCGATGGGCTTGGCGGGGCGGTAGGCGGTCCGCACCACCCCGGAGGTCTCCGGGTCGATCCACAGCACTGCGAAGACCAGCCCGAGGTGTTGGGCGCGGGGGTGCGCGGTCACGCTCACCGCCTGTACGGAACGTCCCGCGAAGTGCACCGAAATCGTGTCTCCCGAGCGGAACCGGTAGAAGCGCTCCGCGCCCTCGTCGAGCGGGGTCACCGTGGGTACGAACCACGACTCGGCGGCGCGTGGACCCAGGCCGGAAACGATGAACAGGCTGAACGGATCGCGGGCCGGATCGGCGGCAAACCGTGCCGCAAGCCCTTCGGGCCGGCCGGACTTGAAGCGCTGCCCACCGACTTCCATGCGGGATCCCAGCACCCGCAGAACCGTGGGCTCGTTCCTCGACCAGCGAACGCGGGTGGCCGACTCCCGCCGCACGATGGGCCGGTCGCGAACCAGCATCGAAAATTCGAAGGAATTGCGCTCCCTGACGACGGCCGTATAGGACGCGATGTCCGACAAGGCCGCCTCGCGGGCGGCGCGCGCACCCACGATCAGCCGGCGGGCGGTCTCGTCGAGGTAGGCGTCCGAGGCGGCTGCCTCTTCCGGCGCCGGGGCAGCGGTCGGCTCATCCGCGGCCGCGACCGCGACCCCCGCTCCCCTCAGGCCACCGAGGGTAGCATCCATGGGCAGCACATCCCGCGGGGCCCGGGGCACGATGATGACCTGGGATCCCAGCTCCACGTAGCCCAGGTCGGTGCGGGCAAGCAGCTCGTCGAGCGTGCGCGCAACGTTCTTTGTTGCGCAGTCGCAGTCGACGACGCGGTCCGGCGGGAGAAGGCTGGGGCTGAAGGCGATCTGCACCCGTGAATGCTCCGCGAGTCGGACGAGGGCTTCGGCGAGCGGCAGTTGCTCGATGGAGAGCCGGGCGGTGGTGGCGAGGAGGCTGCCGGGCTCGGGGTCGACGCCGATTTCGCCCGTGAGGCGCGCCACGTCGTGAGTGTCCTGCGCAACGAGCCCCGGGGGAGAGGCTCCCGCGAGCCAGGCGGCGAGCAGCATCGGCGCGAACTGGACCCCGCATCGCATCAGCGCGCCCCCGCCATGCATCAGGCGACTGCCCCCGCCGCGCATCACCCTGCCCCCGCCGCGCATCAGCCCGCCACTCCCGACCCGCACAGGGGCACGTCCCCCGCCCCTTCCGCCGCGCGCGACTCCACCTCGACCTTCCAGCGCACCGAAGTTCCGAACATCCCGGTGCCGTCGCCGAAAACCGAGGGAACCACGGTCTCGCCGTTGATGTTCAGCCGGCCCTCCCGGATCCAGTTGGCCCAGTTGCGGTCCAGGGCCGCGATGGTGACCTCGGCGCGTGCGCCGCCGGGAAGCCCCGCGTCCAGCGTGCGATGCAGCTCCACGTTGTCGACGTCGGACAGCAACTCGAGCAGGAAGTCCCCGGGGAAGACCATGTCGGTCACGTCGCGTCCCCGGCCGAGCACGGTGACCGGCAGGTACAGTGGATCCGACGACGACCAGAGGCTCGGGCTCAGGCCGGTGATCTCCGCCTCGCCGACATGGGCCCAGGCGCCGTCGACGGGGGCCCACGCGAAGCGATAGCCGGAGCCGGGCTCCACCCGGCAGCGTCCGTCCTCGACCGAGAGACCCTGCGGTACGAACGCGTCGGGCATGCGGCTGGTCCCCTTCAACACGGCGCCGTCCGGCGTCGTCACGGCGAGGGTGAGCACTTCGCCGGGCGCGAATACCGCGGACGGCGCAGCGGCGGTATGGCAGGAACCGACTGTGCCCAGGGGCCCGTCCTCCCCATACAGATCCTCGGGCAGCACCGTGCACGCCCCCAACGGATCCTCTTCCGCCGCAAGCGACAGGGAGCGCCCGGACGCGCCGGTTATGCGCACGGCAGCGCCCGGCACTTCCGTCAGCAGTTGCTGATACGCCTCGCTGACCACCACGACCGCCCGGGTGTCGATCCGAGAGGGCTCGGCAGGGTCGATGGTGAGCACGACCGTGGCCAGGACGACCAGCGTCTTCTGTCCCGAACCCGTCGGGACGTCGGTCACGTCGCAGCCAGCAGCACCGACCATCATCCCCAGCAGCGTCAGCAGGAGACGTATCCCGGCAGGGCCCATCCGGGACCGCCCGGTCCGCATCCGCGACCGCGGGAGTGCCGCCCGGCCCGCATCGTGATCCCGCGCCCCGGCGCCCATCAGAACGACACCTCCACGCCGAGGGTGGGCAGGATCGGGAGCATGTGGTTATCCAGGGCCGTCAGGTTCCCCCGGTTGTAGTGGCGCTGACGCCACAACACGTTGTTGCGGTTGTAGAGGTTGATCACGCTCACGTAGGGCGACAGGGTGCCCCAGCCTGGGTGCAGCGTCTTGCGCAAACTGACGTCCAGCCGGTGGTAGGCGGGAAGTCGGGCCCCGTTTCTGGGTCCGAGCAGCGCGGTCCTGACGCTCGCATAGTCATAGCGCAGGTCGGTCAGCCGCTGCTCGTACTTGCGGAATCTCGCCAGTTGGGCCGTGTAGGGCGTGCCCGTGCCCAGGTTCCAGCGCAGGCCGGCCTCCACGCCCCAGGGCAGATCGCGCTGGATGGCCACGTCGATCTCGAGGCGCCGGTCGAAGATCGGCGGGAATTCGATGATCGGCGGGGGCAGCAGGCCCGAATCCGTGTCCACGAACGACCGCGTGGCTTTCAGAAACGATACGGACACCCACCCTCGCGTCCTTCCCGCGTCCTTGCGCAGCAGGGCGTCGATCCCGATGGAGCGGCCGTCGCCCGTCAGCAGATCGTCCGCCGGATCCGTCGGATCGTCGGCCCAGTTCTGAGCGACCACGCCGTCGAAGGTGCGGACGTAGCCCTCGGCGGACGCGAACCACTCGCGGTCGCTGCCGAAGAAGCCCTCCACGCCCGCCTGGACCTGGTCGGAGATCACGGCCGGCACGTGTTCGCCCGACAGCACCCACGCGTCCATGCCGATCGGCAGCCGCTCGTCGCGCAGCGAGTGCAGGAACTGCGTCTGGCGTCCTCCGGCCACGCGCACCGCCCAGCGGCCGCCGCCCAGGAAACGCTTGACGGCGACGCGCGGCGACGGCACGGCTTCGGCCGGGCCCGCCCGCGGTCTCCAGCCGTCCCATCGGAGCCCGGCCTCGAGCAGCCACGGGCGGCTCGGGGTCCAGGCCAACTGCGTGTACGCGCTCGACTCCCAGCCGCTGCTCTCGCTGTTCTGGAAGTTGGGGGGAACGCCCTCGGACACGTTGCGGCTTTCCCGATGGGCGGCCGCTACTCCCGACTTCCATCGCATGCGCGACGTAGGACGGAGTTCAAGATCGGCCCCGACCGAAGACTGGCCGATCTCCGTATCGATCCGCGTGTCTTCGTATTCGGTGAAGTTGAAGCGGGCTCCGAAGCGGGAGTATGCGCCGTGGACCTCGAGCGTCCCTCCGCCGGGCATGAGATGGGTCCAGGATGCGCCGACGGCATCGTTGCCCCAGGGCCATCGGACGTTCCAGCCCGGGTCCTGATTGTCCCCAACATCGTCCACGACGGATTCGATGCTCGTGAACAGGAACTCGAGTTCCCGAAGATCGATCCGGTCCCGGCCGGAATACGCGTTGATGCGCACCCGGTCGCCCCCCTTGGTCCAGCCCTCGAAGACGGCTTGGAGGTCCGCAAGGGTGTATGGGAATGCGGAGTCGGTCAGCCTGGTCACCAGGTCCCAGTAGCTGCGGCGCGCCGAGACCTTCCAGCGCGCGGCGGCGAGCCCCAGGCCGTCCCGGATCCCGGGCGCGAGACCGCCCCGCACCGCCACGCGCGACGAGATCAGGCCGAGGCCGGCGTCGACGCCCAGGGTGCCGTCCCCCACGTCGGACTCCACGAGCAGCACCGACGATGTCCGTCCTCCGAACTCCGCGGGAAAGCCTCCGGACCGGAGCTCGGCGCGCTCGACCATGTCCGGATTGAAGACCGAGAATATCCCCATCAGATGGTAGGGATGAAACAACGGCACGCGGTCCATCAGGAAGAGGTTCTGATCGCCCGAACCACCCCGCACGTTCAGGACGGCGGTGAAATCGGACACCCGGGTCACGCCGGGGAGGATGCTCACGGCCCGCACCGGATCCGGCTCTGCCAGCCCCGGCAGGTTCCTGAGCTCCTCCCCGCTCAGTTCCTGAACCGTGATACCCGCCGATTCCTCGAAGCGCGCCCGCTGGCGGCTGCGGCGGGCCTCGACGACCACGGGATCCAGCTCGATCGCCTCCTCCGCGAGCGAGATCTCAAGCTCGAGGTCCGTGTCCGGCGCCAGCTCGATCACCTCATCGTGGAGGGCGTAGCCGATGCGCCCGATGGTCAGGCGGTAGCGGCCGGCCATGAGGTCGCGGAAGGCGAAAAAGCCGAGGGCGTCGGTGCCGGTCACGCTCTCGACGGTGGAGTCCGCCGCCAGCCTGAGGCGGGCGGTCGCGCTGGCTACCGGGACCTCGACCTCGGAGCGCACCCGGCCGCTGAGGGTCGCATCCAGGGGCAACGCTGCCCGTGCCGCCCGGGGCACGATGATGACCTGGGCGCCCAGTTCCACGTACCCCAGCTCCGTGCCGTCGAGCAGCCGGTCCAGGGTGCGCGCAACGTTCCGTGTTGCGCAGGCGCAGTCGACGACGCGGTCCGGCGGGAGGAGGCTGGGGCTGAAGGCGATCTGGATCCGGGAACTCTGCGCGAGCTGGACCAGGGCTTCGGACAGAGGCATCCGGTCGATGGAGAGGCGGGCGGCGGCGGCGAGCAGGGTTCCGGGCTCGGGATCGACTCCGATCTCGCCCCTGAGTGCGGTCAGCTCGGTGTCCTGGGCGGTGGCAGTTGCGGGGCTGAGGATGACGGCGGCGATCAGCATGGGCGCGCCCGCGATCGATGGGGAGATGATCCGGCGGATCGTGCGCTTCCGTTCCGGAATCATCGACCCTCGTCCGTGTTGCGCAGCCGCATCCGAACTCCCTCGTCACCGATGCTGCATTGGGCATCGATGACGTTGCAGATGACGGTCATGACCTCGTCCAGAGACCTGGAAGTGAACCACATGGTCAGCGTCCGCTCCAGCAGGACGGCATCCTCGACCGCAACTTCCGCGCCGTATCGTTGCTCGACCTCCCGAATGGCGAGGGCCAACGGCGTGTCCTGGAAGATGATGAAGCCCTCCAGCCACGCGGCCGCCTCCTCGATCGGGGGCGCGGCGGTAACGGGGCCGGGGCGGCCTTCGATGATGCTCGCCGCCTGCCCGGCGCCGACCTGGACTTCCTCGGTCGCGGTTCCGAGCGCGACGGTTCCTTCGACGACGACCAATCGGAGCTCGTCGAGCTGGGCGGTCAGATGAAAGCGCGTTCCGAGGACGCGCGCGGTGCCCGCCGCGGTGGTGACCCGGAACGGCTGTGCCGGATTGCTGGCGATGGAGAAGAACGCCTCGCCCTCGAGGACGACGGCCCGGGCGGATCCGTCCACGTTACGCATCCGGCTGCCCGGACCCAGGCGGATCACGCTGCCGTCACCCAGGCGGACCATCGCGGTCTCGCCGGGCGCCGTGATGAACTCCTGGGACGCCAGACTGCCCCCGCCGGTGCCGCTCGCGGCCGGTTCCCGCGCGTCCCAGATGACCAGGGCCGCCGCCGCGAAGACGCCCGCGGTGGCCCAGCCCGCGAACAGGCCGAAACGGGAGCGCGCGGGTCGTCTGCGCGCCCGGTCGTCTGCGCGCCGGATGGCGGCGGCTCTCCGGGCTTCTGCCTCGCGGACCACCATGTCGGTCGAGGGCGGGGCGCCGGGCTCCACCTCCAGGTCGTCTGCGCGCGCGGCTTCCACCAGTAAGCGGAGGTCGTTCACTTCCGCCTCGGCGTCCGGGGTCTCGCGGAGCCACGCCTCGACCGACCGGTTTTCGTCGGCGGTTGTCCGGCCGCGCAGATACTGTAGCAGCAGTTCGTCCATCTCTCTCGATCCTCCCGGGGTTCCCACCGGGAACCGTTGTCCTACACCGGACAAGCGCACGGCGCGCCGCCAGCTACTATCCGAACGAGACACGAGCTCGCCTCAGCCATCGGCCGCCACCGCCCGGCGAACCGTCCTGAGCGCGGTCGACATCTGGTTCGCCACCGTCTGCGCCGAAACGTTCATCACGGCGGCCGCTTCCGCGTGGGAAAGGCCCCGCTGGAAGACGAGCTCGAACACTTCGCGCCGGCGGCCGGGCAGTGACGCCACCGCGGCCCGGAACCTGTCGGCCAGGAGCCTGGCGTCGAGCACGTCGGCTGGTGTCGCGGCCTGTCCGCCCCGCATCGCATCGTCGCGCCCCTGCCGGTCCTGCCAGCGCCGCCGCACCGCCCGCCTGCGTTTCTCGTCGATGACCAGATGACGTACGATGCGGTACAGGTAGACCCGCGCGGAGCCCCGCGGACGCCATCCGCGCCGCCGTTCCCAGACCTGGATGAACGCCTCCTGGGCCATGTCGCGCGCCAGGTCGGCATCGCCCACTTGGCTCGCCGCGTAGCGCACGAGCTCGGGCCAGCACAGGTCCATCAACCGGCCCAGGGCGGGCTCGGATCCCCCGCGGATCTCGTCCATAAGCGACGTCAGGACGTCGTTATGCGCCGAATCCGGGTTAGGGTTGGGTACTGACATCTGGTGTTGAATAGTGTCGACTTGGGGGTCGGCCACGCTGGCGACTCCTGCAGAAGTAGCGCACGGCGCAGCGATATCTACTACAACGTGCCGGTCTGGCTGGCTCCGCGCCCGTTCTCTACGATGTCCGGGTCACGCAATCGAGCCGGAGGCATCCGATGGAAGAACGCCGCCAACGCTTTTCATCCCGTTGCCGGGCCTCCCTTGTCGCGGTTCTGAGCATCGCGGCGGGCGCCTGCTTGCAAGCCGGGGACGGGTCCTCCTCCGCCGACGCTCCCTTCGATGTCCTCATCACCAACGCGCGCGTAGTGGACGGCGCCGGCAACCCCTGGTTCCGGGCGGACGTGGGGGTGCGCGGGGACCGCATCGCCGCCGTGGGCCGGCTCTCGGGCCGCGCCGCCGCACGGACCATCGACGCGGGCGATCGCGTCGTCACCCCCGGTTTCGTCGACATGATGGGCCAGGGCAGCCTGGTGCTCATCACCGATCCTCCGAGCGCCGAGAGCAAGCTCCGCCAGGGCATCACCACCTACCTCTCCGGCGAGGGGGGCTCGCCCGCGCCCCAGAGCGCCGAAACCCAGCAGAGTCCGCCCGTCATCGACGGCGACACGCTGCGCTGGCGCAGGTACTCCGAGTACTTCACGATCATGGAGAGCTACGGCATCCCCATCAACGTGGTGCACGACGTCGGCCTCACCCAGGTGCGGCGGGTGGTCCTGGGCGTGGAGGATGTCGCGCCGACGCCCGAGCAGCTCGAGGAAATGCGGGAGCTGGTGCGCGAGGGGATGGAGGACGGGGCCGTCGGGGTGTCCACTTCTCTCATCTATCCGCCCGCCATCTATGCGAGCACCGAGGAGCTCATCGCCCTGACTTCGGTCGCGGGCGAATACGGCGGCGTCTACTTCACGCACATGCGCAACGAAAGCCACGCGGTGCTCGAAGCCATCCGCGAAGCCATCACCATCGGCGAAGGCGCGGGCGTGCCCGTGCACATCTACCACCTGAAGGCGGCGGGCCAGCGCAACTGGCCGCTGATGGATGAGGCGCTTGCCCTCATCGACTCCGTGCGCACCGCGGGCATGGACGTCACGGCCGACATCTATCCCTATGTGAGAAACGGGATCGGGCTGGGGTCATTCCTGCATCCGCGGCACTACGCCCGCGGCACCCAGGCCTTCCTGGAGACGCTCTCCGACCCCGATCTGCGCGCGCAGTTGAGGAACGAGGTCGAAACCGACTCCGAGTGGGAGAACTGGTATCAGCACGTGGGGATGGACTGGAACAACGTCCTCATCGTGGCCGCGTCGGACGAAGTGAATCCGGACGTCATCAACCGGTCCGTGGCCGAGGCCGCGGAGGTGCTGGGAACGGATCCCTGGAACGCCTTCTTCGACCTGGTGCAGGCCGGGGGCGTAAGCGTAAACCCGCTCAGCATGAACGAGGAGCAGAAGTGGGCGGCGTTCCGAGCCCCGTTCGTGATGATCGACACGGACGCCTCGCCGGTGAATCCGGCATCCACCGCCAGCTCGCACCCGCGCGCCTTCGGGGCCTTCCCGCGCGTCATCGCCAAGTACGTGCGCGAGGACGGGGTCATCACCCTGGAGGAGGCCATACGCCGCATGACTTCGCTGGCCGCCCGCAGGCTGGGCCTGTACGACCGCGGCATCGTGGCGCCCGGCATGGCCGCCGACCTGGTGGTCTTCGACCCGGCCGAGCTCCGCGACATGGCCGAATTCGGCTCGAACGCGATGCGCTATGCGGAGGGGGTCGACTTCCTGTTCGTGAACGGTACGCTGGTCATCGACGAGGGGGAGATGACCGACGCGCGGCCGGGGAGGCTGCTCAAGCGTGCGGGGTAGGTCCCGATGTGGACTCCGACGAGCATGCGCCGCGGCGAAGCCAGGGACGCGGGCCCTCCTCCGGGATTGGGTGGTTGGGGGGCGTTGGGTCTGGCCGCCGTACTGGCCGGAGTTTCCCTCCTGGCCGTGCCGTCGCTCCACGCCCAATCGGACGCAGAGCGATCCGCGACTTCCCCCGCGGGCGACCCCGACTCGGCGGCCATCGCGACTCTTGCGGTGTGGGCGGATCAGGTGTGGCTGTCCTTGCTCGACCGTGATGGTTCCTACTACGGCCGTCTGGCAGAGGAGGGCATCTTCCAGCGGTTCAACCCTGAAATGGACCACGAGTACGAGCTGGATGTCCGCTCGGGCCTCTTCGATCCCGGTGAAGACGCGCGCTGGGCCGAGCTGCCCAACGGCTTTCGGGTTGCCGGGGCCTCGCTCAACAATCCGCACATCCTCAACGTCGTGGACTGGCGCCAGGAGACCCACATTTCCGGCCCCGTGGACCTGATGGCACGCTACCGCCGAGAGCGATCGCTCTCGGCACGGCGCGACTACCCGTGGGTCGGCGTGCGCTGGCGCGACATGCTCGGGACGCCGTGGACCGTGCAGGTGGGGCTCGGCGTCCACTTCTTCAAGCCGTCCGCAGACGTGGAGGTCGCGCTGGCACGCTCCTGGAGAGACAGGGAAGACCGGAGCTGGGCGCTGGAGGTGCGCCTCGCAGCGCTCGACGCCTTCAACGAAGCGATCTTCCAGGGCCTGGGAGTGAGGGCGGACGACGTGGACGCCCACTACGACTACGCGGGGGCTCCCCTCGCCGCTCGCACGACCCTGAGGGCCGCGGCGTCAGGCTGGCGAGCGGAGCTGCACGCGGGATCGAGCCGAAGAAGCGAGGTACAGGTGACCTTTCCGGCAACCGGCCGGGCCCCGTTCACCCAGCTCGAACAGGTCGCGTTCCTGGGAGCACTCTTCCAGGTCGCGCCGCTCGAGCGCGTGGCGTTGGCGCTGTACGGCACCTGGGCGAGGGCGGACACCGAGCGGCGGGCCCCCGCGAGCGGGCTCGGCTTCACTCTGCGCGAGCAGACGGTGACCGTGGGCGCCCGCGCACGGACCCGCCTGAACCCGCTGTGGGCGGTCGAGACGGAGCTGGCACGGGTGCGGCGACCTGAATGGCACACGCCGGCCGGGGGCGCTCGCCGCGAGCACCGAGATCGCGGGGTTTTCGCCCGGGCGGCCCTCGTCCGGTACCCGGAGGCGGGATGGACGAGCCGCCTGGCCTATGTCCTTCTGGACCGCGATGCGGGCTCCCGGGCGCCCTGGCTCACCGCGCAGAATCAGGGACTGATCACGGAAGCGGGCCACCGGTTCCGGTCGGGCTTCGAGGTGACGGCCGGGCTCCGCTGGGACCTGGACCACTTCGGGCGGGATCGGTTCGAGGGCGCCCATCTGCGGGTGTCGGCCGCCTGGTGATGGGCCGGGCTACGAACCCGGACCCCTACACCGCCAGGTTGAACAGCCTGCTGTAATCAGGCCTTGGCCCCCACAGGGTCCACCCGCACGGTCACGATGTCCGTGTCGTGATACTTCTGGTGCCGCACCGACGTGGCGAGATGGCGCAGCAGCCTGAGCGAGACGTCGCGCTCAACCGGAAGCTCCGTCGAGAGCCCCCCGAGCAGCGCCAGGCGATCTTCGAGGTTGCCCTCGCCGGTCACCGCCAGAAACTCGAGTTCGGCGCCGCCGGCGTCGGCCCGGGCCGTGACGCGCAGCCGCCGCTCGCCCGGCGCGTCGTCGTCCTTCGCCTGCTCGACCAGGAGCAGCAGGGTCTCTTCGGCGGCGAGGTCCAGCCGCTGCCCGATCTCCGCGTCCATTCCGGCACGGGACGCGAACCGCCCCAGGAAGTCCTGGATCTTCGGCAGCGCCTCGACATCGAGACTCGTCTGCATGCGCCGGCGCGGCGGTCCGGTCAGCTCCATGAAGACCGAGAGCAGGATCGCGGTCAGCCCGCCCGAGGTCATCCCGTTCTCCAGAAGCGAACCCGCCCATCCGAAGTACTCGGCGGGGATGCCGCCGCTCTGGAAGCCGGAGCCGATCCAGAACGAGACGCCGATGATCGTGGCCTTGCGGTAGTCGATGCCCTCCTGCGTGACCATCTCGACGCCCAGCACGAAGAGGATCGCGATGAGGACGATGATGTACGCGCCCACGACCGGGTCCGGAATGGCGAGCAGCACCGCCGTGGCCTTGGGGAAGAACGCCAGCGCGATGAAGATGAGCCCGATGCACATGCCCACCCGGCGCGCGGCGATCCCGGTGATGTCGACGATCGAGACGCTGTTCGAGTAGGTGGTGTTCGGTACCGTGGCCAGCAGACCCGACAGCAGGTTGCCGACCCCGTCCGCCGCGACCGCGCCCTGCACCGCGCGGAAGTCCGTCGCCCGGCGCTCGCGCCACGACACCCGCTGGATCGCCATGCCGTCGCCGATCGTCTCGATGGCGCCGACCAGCGTGACGAAGATGAACGCCGGAAGCATGGCCCAGAAGCCGGCGCTCAGGCTCAGGTCGAAGCCGGGCCATCCCGCCGCCGGCACTCCGAACCAGAGCGCCTCGCCCACGATTTCCATGTTGTAGGTGCCGAACCCGGCGGCGACCAGGCAGCCGCCCACCGCGCCGATCACCGACCCCCAGAGGCGGAGCGCCCCCCTGGCGCGGAGGATGATGACGACCGTGATCACGATGGTCGTGAGGGCGGTCAGGGGAGCGGCCGCCGGCGCGGCTCCCTCCGGCGCCACGAAGAGCAGGTCGAAGCCGATGGGCATGACCGTGACCGCGATCAGCATGATCACCGTGCCCGCCACCGTCGGCGTAATGAAGCGCCGCAGCAGCGACAGGCGCGAGGAGATCAGAAACTGGAAGAGCGACGAGGCCACGATCAGGGTGGCCAGCAGCGCGGGTCCGCCCAATTGCAGGGCCGCGACCGAAACGGCTATGAAAACGCCCGAGGTGCCCATCAGCAGGACGTATCCCGCCCCGATCCTGCCCAGCGGCCTCGCCTGGATCATCGTCGAGATGCCACAGACGATCAGCGCCGCGAACGCTGCCCAGGTCAGATAGGTCTCGCTCCCGCCCCCGGCCCGCACCACGATCGCCACCGTGATGACGATGCCGGCGATGTTGAGCAGGATGTACTGGAACCCGAGCCCGAAGGACACGCCCCAGCCGGGGGTTTCGTCAGCCTGATAGCGGAGGTCCTGCCGCGTAGAGGAGGGAGGCATGGGAGGTTGCGCTCAGGGTTGTGGGGGACTGGCCCCGGCACGTAGCAAGCGGCGCGCCGCAGGGTCGCGACGGGGAGGATAGACGGGGGGCATAATCGGGGCGCGGGCGCGGGGATGGCAAGGCGGGGCATTGCCCGGATTCAAGGCGATGTGCTACCGCTTAGAACATCATGCCGGAACTCGGGAGTCCACTCATGAAACGCCGACACGATTCAACCGCAGCCTTTCCAGCGCGGACCGCAGCTTCTTCGATGCTCGCCCTGGCTCTGTTCGCACTCACCGCGTCCTGCGGCGACGCCCGGTCCACCGGGGCGGGGGCGATCGGCCCGGTAAGCACCCTCGAGCGCAACCAGGCGCTCCACATCCCCATGCGCGACGACGTGCGGATCGCGGTCGATGTCTGGCTGCCGGAAGGGATCGAGCCGGGCACCCGCCTGCCCACGATGGTCCGGGCCACTCGATACTGGCGGGCGCGCGGGCTGGTCGATGTCCCGCTCGAGCTCGCGTCCAACTTCGACGAGGCCGAGCGCTGGAACGGGGCAGGGTACGCGCTGGTGCTCATCGACGCGCGCGGGAGCGGGGCCTCCTTCGGCATCCGGCGCTTCGAGCTCGCCGAGGACGAGGTGCGCGACTACGGGGAGGTCGTCGACTGGATCGTGGCGCAGCCCTGGTCGAACGGACGGGTCGGGGCCTACGGGGTGTCGTACGCGGGCAATACCGCGGAGATGCTCGCGGTCAACCGGCACCCGGCGGTCAAGGCGGTCGCGCCGCTCTTCAACGACTTCGACAACTTCGGGCACCTCGTCTTTCCGGGCGGCGTCCTCACCGTCGGCTTCCTGGAGAGCTGGTCGAACCGGACGCGCATGCAGGACCTGAACGACATCTGCGGGCTCTCGGCCGTGGACGGTTCGGAGTGCGATGAACTGCGTCGCAGCCAGGTGACGGGCGTCAAACCCGTGGACGCGGACCTGGACGGCGCCCTCCTCGCCGCGGCGGTGACCGAGCACGAGGCCAACACCGTGCCCTTCGGGGCGGCGCTGGAATACGAATTCCGCGACGACCCGTTCGGCCGCTACGACGAGACAAACGTCGGGCACCGGCGGAGCCCCTCCGGCCACCTCCCGCAGATCGAGGAGTCGGGCGCCGCGATGTTCATTCGGGCCGGGTGGCAGGACGCCGCCACCGTGAACGGCACGCTGGGGCGCTACAACACCATCTCCAACGCGCAGCACGTCTTCATCGGGCCGTGGGACCACGGGGCGCGCAACGACGCCGACCCCTTCCGGCCGGACGACGCCCCGGTCGCTCCCGACGCGGCCGCGCGGTTCACCGAGCTCGTCGCCTTCTTCGACGCGCACCTCAAGGAGGGCGGGTCCGAACAGACGCCCAGCGAAATCAACTACTACACGCTCGGCGCGGACCGGTGGACCCGTACGGAAATCTGGCCGCCCGAAGGGTTCGAGGACGTCACCTGGTACTTCGGCGCCGAGGGGACACTGACCCGCGAGGCCCCGTCCGCCGCCGACGCCGAAGACAGCTACACCGTGGACTTCACCGCCACCACGGGCACACGCAACCGCTGGTACACCAACGGCGGGGGCGGCGATGTGGTCTACGGGGACCGGCGCGAGGAGGACGCGAAGCTGCTCACCTACACCAGCGCCCCGATGGAGGTCGACACGGAGATCACGGGCCACCCGGTCGTCACCCTGCACGTCGCCTCGACCGAGTCCGACGGCGCGTTCATCGTCTACCTGGAGGATGTCGCTCCGGACGGCACCGTTCGCTACATCACCGAAGGGCAGCTGCGCGCCGTGATGCGCGCGGTCACGGACGATCCGCCGCTCTACCGCAAGTACGGCCCACACCGCTCCGAACTGCGCGCCGACGCGATGCCGTTCGTGCCCGGGGAAGTCGCCGAAATCAGCTTCGACCTCTGGGCCACATCCGTGCTGATTCGGGAAGGGCACCGGATCCGCGTCGCCATCGCGGGCGCGGACGCCGACACCTTCCTGCGCTATCCGCGGGACGGGAGGGTGCCGGTTCTCTCGGTTCAGCGGAACGCGACCTACCCGTCCGCCATCGTCCTCCCGATCCGATCAGGAGCGGGCTCGAAATCAGCCTCGTGACCGTAGCGCGTGAGCAGCGATGCCAGTTCCGGAAGCGAGAGATCGAGCACGGAGGCGGCTCGCCTCACGGAGAGATTCCCCGCGTCGAGGGCATCGGCGACACATCGGACGAATTGCGCGCTGAACGCAGGAATCGCCGCTTCCCTGCCCGGCGCAGGGCGACTCGCGACCAGGCGCTGGCCATCGAGCGCGTCGACCTCCTCCCGGGACAGCAGGTAGAGGCGGCGGAGGCGGCGTACGTACGTCTCCACTGAAACCCGCAGCTCGTCGGCACCCTCGATCAGACGAGCGGGGAGATCGGGCGATCGCCTCACGCGACTCCACTCCCGCTGACCCCTGTCCGCTGCGATCATGTCCTCTGCGGTCATGCGCATCGGCTCTCCCGGGCTCACGATGCCCTTCCGCTCCTGCTCGAATCCCAACTGCCGCCGCAGAACGGGCCAGGGCATCAGGAGGGCGGTGGCAAACCTCTCGGCTACTCGGGCAACCAGCCATCGCTTCCCGCGGCGCGGCAGGCGAACGGATTCTACTCGGGCGGGCGGGATTGCATCCCAGGTCAACAGGTGGAACAGGCCGTGAGCCATGCCGTAGTTCCGCTGCCCCTCGGGCTCACGGTGGTTGACGAGCACGCACTTTATTCCTTGAGCGCGGACAGCGGCACTCGCGATTCCAGGCGGCGCATCCACCTCGAGCACCAGGATGTCCAGACGGTCTTCCAGCACCGACCGCAGCGCCGCCGCTGGGCAATCTCCGAGTCCCATGCGTTCGCTGAACGCCTCACCCGCCTCGCTCGCGTCCTCCAGGGAGGAGTGGCGCGCCAGGGCCAGTTTCGGTTCAAGCCATCGAGGCTTCCGCTCGTGCTCCCGGGACAGCTCCCGATACATCGCGATCCACCGCCCCGCTCTGCTTTCGAATTCGTCGACGGCCGCGCTCGCCACCTCCGGACCCGTCCGGAACGTGAATTCTCCTTCACCCTCCAGGCGGAACGGGTCGGTGAAGTAGTCCAGATCGACGCCGAGAAGGTCCATCGCCAGGATGAGCTGCTCTGCGGTGAGGGAGCGTTGCCCATCTTCGATGCGGGTGACGTCCTGGCGATGGTTGAGCCCCAGGTCTCCCGCCAGTCGGTACTGCGTCAGCCCGGCTCGTTTTCGGGCCGCCCTCAGGCGGGCGGCAATCCGGGAGGTCAGGCGGGGAATCCGGACAGTTGGTCGCATGCGGATGCGAGGAGGCTGGTGATCGGTTGTAGCCGGGCTCGGAGCAGCCGATCCGCCGCCGGTGCCGTGCTGCCTCTTCTTGTGTTGCGAGCCCGTCTGCAGAGCGTTGCCAAATCGAAAAGGCAACATATTGTTGCATTTTGCGTTTTGCAACACGCCACGGAGGGGTCAGACAGACGATACTCTAGCCCACCTCCGGTCTACTCCAGGCCCGCTCAGCCCACCCGCACGTCGAGGTGCTCCAGCCCCCTCAGGACGATGCTTGGCCGGTACCTCGCCGGGCGCCTGCCGAAGCCGAGCCCGGGGGAATCGCTCCAGCAGCACCTCCAGCGCGATCCGTCCCTCCAGCCGGGCGAGCGGCGCGCCGAGGCAATGGTGGATGCCGCGCCCGAACGAGATGTTCGCCTGGCCCGACCGCGTGATGTCCAGTCGCTCCGGCTCGGGGAATCGTTGGGGATCGTGATTGGCGGATCCGATGAGGAGGGTGATCATGGTACCCTCCTTGACGGCCAGACCCCCGAGTTCCATGTCCCGGAGTGCTACGCGCATGTCCAGTTGGACCGGCGGGTCGTAGCGGAGGAGCTCCTCCACCGCCGTAGGGATCAGTTCGGGCCGCTCCCGCAGCAGGGCGAGCTGATCGGGGTGCCGCAGGAGGGCCCGGATTCCGTTCCCGATGAGGTTAGTAGTGGTCTCGTTGCCGGCCGTTAGGAGAAGGCGCAGCATCACCCTCGTTTCCTCGGCGGTCAGCTTGTCGCCGGCGTCCTCGGCCTCGACCAGGCGCGAGACGAGATCGTCGCGGGGCTCGCGGCGGCGCTGCTCGATGATGGCGGTGAAGTACTCCGCGAACTGCCGAGCGGCACGATACACCCTCTCTTCCTCTTCCGGAGAAAGGAAAGGCTCCAGAGCGCGCGCCAGATCGTCGGACCAGACCTTGAAGCGCGCGAGATCGCGTTCCGGAACGCCGATCATCCTGGCGATCACGATGGTGGGAAGCGGCACCGCGAAGGCCTTCATGAGGTCGAATTCGCGGGCGTCTCCGACCTTGTCGAGGAGTGTATGCGCGGTGGCGCGGATGTAATCCTCCATCCTTGCCACCTGGCGGGGCGTGAATGCCCGGTTGACGAGCGCGCGCAGGCGCGTGTGGTCGGGCGGGTCCTGCGCGAGCATGCTCGGCGTGAGCTTCTTCCGGGTCGCAATGGAGCCCTCCGAGGAGGTCACCTTGCTGAAGTCGTTACCGAAGGTCCTGTGATCCCGGAGGATGCGGTCGACGTCGGCGTAGCGGGACACCACGACCTGGTTGGCGAAGATGCTGCGGTGAATCGGGTCGCGTTCGCGGAGCGTGCGGTACAGCGGGTAGGGATCGGCGACGAAGCCGCGTGAGAGCGGGCGGTACGCGACCCCGGTTCGCAGCCACTCCCCGGCCAGCCGGATGTACATATGGGCCACCCAGATGGCCCGTCCAATCGCGTTGCGAGGCACCATTCCGTACCTTCTCTCTCCCCGTTGTCTGCCGTATCTCCCAGTAGCCGGAACGCCAGTCATGAAGACCCAGCGCAGCTCAACCACGAGAGGCCGACGCGGCCTCCTCTCCTACCCGCTCACCAGCGCCATGATCGCGGGAGCCGCCCTGTTCGCCCCCGGGCACGCGCATGCCCAATCCGCGCTTGAGACGGCCATCTCGCATCTGCAGTATCGCGAGCTCGGGCCCGCGCTCATGGGCGGGCGCATCGCGGACCTCGCGGTGGTGGAATCGAAACCGCAGATCTTCTACATCGGCACCGGCACGGGAGGCGTGTGGAAGACCGAGAACCACGGCACCTCGTGGACGCCGGTCTTCGACGACCAGCCCACGAGCTCCATCGGAGCCGTCACGCTCGACCAGTCGAATCCGAACCTGGTCTGGGTCGGCACCGGGGAGCCGCAGAACCGGCAGTCGTCGGGCTGGGGCAACGGCGTGTACAAATCGGTCGACGGGGGCGGGACGTGGCAGCACATGGGGCTCGAGGGGAGCAAGCACGTCGGGCGCATCCTCATCCATCCGCGCAATCCCGATGTCGTGTACGTCGCGGCGGTCGGCGATCTGTGGGGGCCCAACGAGGAGCGCGGGGTCTTCCGGACGCAGGACGGGGGCGAGAGCTGGGAGAAGGTCCTCTACATCGATGAGGACACCGGCGCCATCGATATGGCGATGGACCCGAGCGATCCCAACACCATCTTCGCGGGGATGTACCAGCGGCGGCGCACCGGCTGGGGCTTCAACGGGGGAGGCCCGGGGAGCGGGCTCTACCGCACCCTGGACGGGGGCGACACCTGGACGGAACTGACCGAGGGACTCCCCGATGGCGACAAGGGACGCATCGGGGTGGATGTCTTCCGCGGAGACGGGAACATCGTGTACGCGCTGATCGAGGCGCAGCCGAGGACCCCGGGCCAGGGCTTCGGAGGGGGCGGAGGCCCGTCGCGGAACGGCCTTTTCCGTTCGCTCGACCGCGGGAACACATGGGAGAAGATGTCGGACACCAACCCGCGCCCGATGTACTACTCGCACGTGCGCATCGACCCGACCAACGTGGACCGCATCTACGTGCTCGGGAGCGCTCTGATGGTGTCGGACGACGGTGGGCGCACCTTCCGCGGTGACGGCGCCACCCAGGTGCACGTCGATCATCACGACCTCTGGATCAACCCGGCGGACCCGGACCACCTGATTCTGGGGAGCGACGGCGGCGTGGCCGCGAGCTGGGACGGCACCGGGCACTGGCGCATGTTCGACAACATCCCGCTCGGCCAGTTCTACGCCATCGGACACGACATGCGCGATCCGTACTTCGTGTGCGGTGGACTGCAGGACAACGACGCGTGGTGCGGGCCCTCCAACACGCGTTCGTTCCACGGCATCCGCCACCAGGACTGGTACGAGGTGGCGTACGGGGACGGCTTCTTCGCCATCGTGGATCCCACCGACTCGACCATCGTCTACGCCGAGTCGCAGGGCGGGAACATGAACCGGTACGACCTCAACACCGGCGAGAAGATCCCCATGCGGCCCATCACCGGCCCGCGCGAGAACGGCGACACCGCCAAGACCTACCGCTACAACTGGAACTCGCCGCTGCAGCTCTCGCCGCACGATCCGGCGACGGTCTACCTCGGCGCCAACTATCTCATGCGCTCGCGGGACTACGGGATGTCGTGGGAGGAGGTCGGGGGCGTCGATCTCACGAAGCAGATCGACCGCGAGGAGCTCGAGATCATGGGCGTTCTCGGCTCCGAGCCGCAGATGTCGGCGAACGACGGCATCGCCAACTACGGCAATCTGACCAGCTTCGCGGAGTCGACGCTGGCGCCCGGGCTGCTCTACGTGGGCACGGACGATGGCAACCTGCAGGTGAGCCGGGACGACGGCGCGACCTGGACCAACGTGGCCGACCGCATCCCGGGGCTGCCCGAGCGCACGTACGTGAGCCGGGTCGAGCCTTCGCATCACGTCGAGGGGCGCGTCTATGCAAGTTTCGACGGCCACCGCAACGCCGACTACGCGGCCTATGTGTACGTGAGCGAGGACTACGGGCAGAACTGGTCCCGAATCACCGACGGGCTGCCCGACGGCTGGTCGGTGAACGTCGTAACCGAGCATCACCGCGCCCCCAACCTGCTCTTCGTGGGCAACGAGGTGGGCGTGTTCGTGTCCGTGGACCGGGGCGAGGAGTGGGTCCAGCTCAAGAACAACCTGCCCACGGTGCCGGTGGACGACATCCTCGTGCACCCGCGCGACAACGATCTGCTGGTGGGCACCCACGGCCGCTCGTTCTACATCCTGGCGGACGTGACCCCGCTGGAGCACCTGTCCGAGACGATGCTCGCGGAGGCCGGCCGGGTGTTCCCGGAGGCGCGGCCTACGATCATGTGGGCGGAGCGGGGCGACTGGCCGTTCCAGGGCGCGACCTACTCGGCCCCCAATCCGCCGCGCGGGTCGCTGATCCGGTACTACCTGCGCGATGAGTGGGAAGCGCCGATGGCGGCTGAGGACGAGGAGGAAGGGGGGAACGGGAACGGCAATGGGTCCGGGGATGTGGATTCGGGACAGGATGCGGATCAGGACGCCGACGGTGCCGGGCGCTCGGATGAAGATTCAGACACCTTCGCCCTGACCATCAGCGACGCCCAGGGCAACCATGTCCGCACCCTCGAAGCCCCGAGCGAGCCCGGCGTCAACGAGGTCGTGTGGGACTGGCGTTTCGACGCTCCGTACGAGGCCGATGGCCAGCAGGGCGGGGGAGGTGGCGGATTCTTCGGAGGCGGCACGCCCCAGGGCCCGGTCGCGCTCCCCGGCGTCTACACGGTGAGCATGGACGTCGGCGGTGAGTCTTTCTCGTCAACGATCGAGATCCAGGCCGACCCGCGGCGCCCCATGACTATGGCCGACCGCACGGCGCGCCAGGACGCTCTTATGAGCCTGCACCGTCTGGCGGTGCCGATCAACGACGCGACCCAGGCCATCCGCCGCCTGGAAGGCCAGCTTGACGACGCCGAGGAACTCATCGACGGCGCCGACGATCCTCCCGAGGGCATCGAGGAGGAGCTGGAGGCCATCCGCGAAGCGCTGGAGGAGATCGAGGACGACGTGTCGGAGGCCCGCCAGAACGCAGGCGTGGCCAGAGCCATCCAGCAGGCATCGACGCATCCGACCGAGGATCACCTGTGGCAGGTCGACCACGCCTGGGAGGTGATGGGCGAGACCGTCCCCGAGCTGAACGAGCTGATCGAGACGCGGGTGCCCGCGCTCAACGCGCAACTGTACGCGGAGGGCGTGCGGCCGGATGCGGGGGATGCGGTGGAGATGCCGGGGAGGTAGGGGAAGAGGGAATCCGAATGAAGTCATCAACCTCGCCGGGGGCCGGCGAGCGTCAAGAGTCTTGCGCCAGCGAACGTCTCCATGAGCGGCACGGGGACCGGAAGCCTGTCGACCGACCATCCGTCGCCCATGTTGACGAGGAGGGCTCTGCCGAGGACGAGGGCTGGGCTGACCTGGCGGCCTCTGCCCGCGCCGACTGGGCCGCAGAAAACCCGTTTTGAGCCACATCAGCCCCGGCGATACCTACCTTGCTCATGACCGGCCTCGCCTAACCGACACATGGACGCGTGCCTAACCGACACATAGCCGCACGTCTAACCGACAATTGGCCGGATCAGATCACCCTCCACCACGGCACTGCCAGCACCCCGGGAGTGATCCACTCCACCGAGTCCCCGCCGTGTAGCAGCAGGCCGGCTCGCGTGGTCCGGTGGTACTCCGCACGGAACGCACGCAGACCTGCGGTGTCGCCGAGGCGAGGGCGCCTGGTGGCCTTCACCTCAATGGGTAGCACCGACCCGTCCACCTCGATCACGAAGTCCACCTCCTCACCGGTGGTCGTGCGCCAGTGCAACACTTCGGCGCGCCGGGGCCGGGAGTCTCGCCATGCCAGCAGATCCTGAAGCACCAGGTTCTCCAGGTGGGCTCCCCGGGGCCCGTCCTCCTGGGACAGGTACATCGCCAGACCCGTGTCGCTCCAGTACAGCTTCGGAGACTTGATCAGCCTCTTGGTGCGATTCACCGAATAGGCGGGGATCCGCGCGAGCAGGTACGAGGTTTCGAGCAGGTTCAGCCAGCGGTGAACCGTCGGCTGCGGAACGCCGATATCCCGGCCCAACTCGGTCTGATTGAGCAACGCACCAAGGCGCAGGGCCGCCGCGCGCATGAGCCGCCGAAAGTCCGGAAGAGCCGCGATCGACGAAAGAGCCTGCAGATCCCGCTCCAGATAGGTCCGCACGTATCCATCGAACCAGATCGCCCGCTCGGCCGGAGCATCGAGATGGACGGCGGGAACGGGGAAACCGCCGCGTCGCGCGAGCGCCCGCCAGTCCTCGGGATCCGCGGGATGCTCCGTCACTACATCGAGCCAATCCTGGTCAGGAGACTTGACCAGGTTCTCCCAGATACCGCACCGGCCAAGTCCCAGTTGCTCTCGGCGCGTCATCGGCCAGAGGGTGAGATAGCTGGCGCGGCCCGCCAATGACTCCGATACCCGCCGCATCAGAAGCAGATTGGCGGACCCGGTGAGTAGGAACCGTCCCGGTCGACGCTCCCGGTCGATCTCTCGCTTGACGGCGCTCAGGAGGTCCGGCTCGCGCTGAACCTCGTCGAGGGTCACCGGCTGGCTGCCTCGCACCAGCGCATCGGGGTCGCGGCGCGCCAGGTCGAGAACGTCCAGATCGTCGAGCGACAGGTATCGGCGGCTATCGCCCGCCGCTTGTACGGACCCGTCAGCCTGTGGTGATCGGTCTAACGCGCGGGCGAGCGTGCTCTTTCCCGTCTGGCGGGCTCCCGCCACGACGACGGCTGGCATGACGCGCATCATGCTGTCGAGGGTGCCGGAAACAGCGCGGGGGAGCGGGAGATTATTCATAGCGCGAATGATAATCATTCACACCGTGAATGGAAAGGCACCGCCCCGGCTCCTCCACCAACCCATCATCCAGCAACTGCTGGAAGTGATCCACGATCGCTTCCGCGGCCGGCCGAAAGCTCATCCCCAGATCCGACTTCGCGTATCCGTTGTCGAAGCACAGCGGATGCCCCGCGTTGCGCCAGACCAGCCTCCGCGGCACCCCCAGCAGAGGCGAGAACAGCGTGGCCACCAGCTTGGGAGCGGTGAAGCGCGGGAAGGGGAAGCGGCTGCCGAAATGGCTCCGCAGGACCCGGACGACTTCGGGGAGGCCCATCGTCTCGCTGACCAGGATGTGGCGCCCGCTCGCTTCCGGGATCAGTCCCGCGCGCAGGTGGCCCTCGGCGACGTCGCGCACGTCGACGATCCCGAATTCGACGTGGGCCACGCCCAGGCGCAGGCTGCCGTTGCCGAGTTCGCGCATGAGCTGGACGCTCTCCGGGCTTGAGTGCGGGTCGAGGGAGGGCCCGAGCACCAGCCCGGGATTGACGACGACCAGGTCCCATCGGTCCTGCTTCCCGGCGATGCGCCAAGCCAGGCGCTCGGCCTCGGTCTTGGCGTACGAGTACGGCAGATGGCGCTCGCTGCTGGTCTCGTTCCAGTGGCTCTCGTCGAAGCGGTCCGCCTCGATGCGCCCGAGGTCCCTCGTGTCTCCATAGATGGCCGAGACGCTGGAGGTGAGGACGACGCGCCGCACCGACGGGGTCCCGTTGGCCGCCTCCAGCACGTGGCGGGTGCCCCGGGTCGCGGGCTCGATGAGCTGGCGCACCGGATCCTCGACTCCGCGCACGACGACGGGCGAGGCGATGTGGAAGACGAGGGCGCATCCCGCCATGGCCCGGTCGAACCCGCCGCGCTCCATCAGATCCGCCCGGAAGAGCGACGGCGTGCCGGGAAGCTCCCCGGCCATCGCCAGCAGGTGTTCCGTCTTCCGGGGATCTGCGGGATCGCGCACGGTGGCGCGGACGTCGAAGCCGCGTTCGAGGAGCCGCCTGACCACCCACGACGCGACGTAGCCGTTGGCGCCCGTGACCAGGGCCGGACCCGGGATGGGTTCGCCGGACTGTTGCCGCCGCGGAGGGGAGTGCATCTTCGCCATCATCAGTTTCGCGTACCGTGCGCGTCTCGGAGCCCCGATGAGGGGAAAGGGAAAGAATGTACGACGTCATCGTGATCGGCGTGGGCGGGATGGGCAGCGCCACGGTCTACCAGCTCGCGCGGAGCGGCCGCAGGGTGCTGGGCCTGGAGCAGTTCACGGTCCCGCACGCGTTCGGCTCCTCGCACGGGTCCACGCGCATCATCCGCCTGGCGTACTCCGAGGGACCGCAGTACGTGCCGCTGCTCCGGGCCGCGTATCGATACTGGCGGGAGCTGGAGGAGGCCACGGGCGAGTCGATCCTGGTGGTGACCGGCGGTCTCGACATCGGACCGCCCGACAGCCCCAAGGTCGAGAACTCCCGGCGCTCGTGCCTCGAGCACGGCATCCCCTTCGAGGAGCTCGACGGCGCGGAGGTCAACCGGCGCTTCCCCGGCTACCGGGTCCCCGAATCGCTGCGGGCCATCTACCAGGCGGACGCCGGCTACGTGCGCTCGGAGGTGGCGATCCGGGCGCATGCCGCCGCGGCGCGCGACCTGGGCGCCGAGATCGTGACCGAGTCGCCGGTGCGCGGGTGGGAGAAGCGCGCGTCGGGCTTCCGCGTGGAGACGGCAAGCGGCACCTACGAGGCCAGGAAGCTGGTGTTCACCGCCGGCGCGTGGGCGGGCCGACTGGTGCCGGAACTCGCGCCCCTGTGCCGGCCCGAGCGCCAGACGATGCTCTGGACGGAGCCCCTGAACGCGGCGCCGTTCGAGCCGGAGCGGTTCCCGATCTTCGTGCTGCAGGCCCCGCTGGGACGCTACTACGGCTTCCCCAGCGACCGCGGCGAGGGGTTCAAGATCGGCAAGTATCATCTTCGCGTGCAGCCCGTACCCGACCCGGACCGCCTGGACCGGGAAATTTCCCCGGAGGACGAAGCCGGCGTACGCGAGGGAGTCGCGGCCTACTTCCCGGAGGCGAACGGCCCCACCCGCCGTATGGTGGCGTGCATGTTCACCACCAGCCCCGACGAGCACTTCATCCTGGACCGCCACCCGACCGTGGACGACGCGTTCATCGCCGCCGGCTTCTCCGGCCACGGCTACAAGTTCTGCAGCGTGATCGGGCGGGTGATGGCGGACTTTTGTTTGGGGGAGGCAGGGAAGTGGGGGGTGGAGGGGTTCGGGTTGGGGGAGGGGAGGTGGTGAGAGCCGGCCGTCATGAGTCGCCGAGTTGCCTGCGAGCCCCGTCCAGAACAGTATTCACTCGACCATGCTGTGGATGACGTGTCCTATCTGTGTAGGAGACCTCTACCGGTGAAACGCGCCGAGGTCGAGTGAAACCAAAGGTGACGCCCGAGGTTCCCGTCATCGACCTGTTCTCCGGCCCCGGTGGGCTTGCCGAAGGGTTTGCTGGGTATCGGGAGTCCGGCGGACACCCCCGCTTCCGCATCGCACTCTCGGTCGAGACGGAGCCATCGGCACACCGGACGCTGGTCCTGCGCGCGTTCCTACGGAAGTTCCCATCGGCAGAACTCCCTATCGAATACTATGATTTCCTGAACCGCGGAGCCAAGGATGAACCAAACTGGAAGAAACTCTATCCCGAGAAATGGCTCGATGCTGGTAACGAGACCCTTCGGCTGAAACTTGGAACTTCCGAGGCAACCAGTGTCGTCATGGCGCGGGTGCAGCGGATTCGACGACGGCACGGCGGGAGGACTGTGCTTCTTGGTGGACCGCCTTGTCAGTCATATTCGCTCGTCGGGAGAGCTCGCAATGCTGGGAATGCGGCCTATGATCCGAACAAGGATGAACGCCAGTTCCTGTATCGTGATTATGTGAACGTACTCGAAAGGCTTCAACCCGCCGTTGCCATCATGGAGAATGTGAAGGGGATGCTCTCTGCACGGCACCAGGGCCAGCCGATTTTCCGGTACGTGATGGCAAGTCTGCGGGATGCAGGTGCCACCCTCCGCTATCGGCTATTTGCTTTGACTCCGCGGAATGGTGGCTGTCTGTGGGAACAGGACCAAGATCCCAAGGACTTCCTCGTTCGTGCCGAAGAACACGGGGTGCCGCAGGCGCGACATCGGGTCTTCGTAGTGTGTGTCAGGAGAGATGTCGCGGACCTTTTTCCGACTGATCTCCTACGCCTCCAGAAAGGTACGAGAACTGTTCCGGTGGACGATGTGATCGGCGGCATGCCTGTACTTCGCAGCCGTCTCAGCCGTGGTGATAGTGGTGAGGGATGGAAGGCTGCCGTGGCATCGGCGTGCAGATTGATTCGGAGCATTCCTTGGCCGGCCATGACAAAGG
The DNA here is from genome assembly GCA_028819075.1 of Gammaproteobacteria bacterium. NCBI lineage: Bacteria > Pseudomonadati > Pseudomonadota > Gammaproteobacteria > Gammaproteobacteria bacterium. The sequence goes on along the minus strand of JAPPMM010000047.1, from coordinate 125,109 downwards.
AGCATGAGTCGCTGTTCGATGATGCGCTCGCGAGCGCACTCAGAACGACACGAGGGCCACTGCCACCGTACGGTGACGCGGTTGGAGATACGGAGTCCTTGTCGTGCCCGAGCAGTCTTCGCGATTGGATTGTCGATACTAAGCTATGCAGGCTTCCAAACAACCAAGCCAGGGGACATATGGCCGAGGACTTGGCACGCTATCTTTTCGCCGCAGCTTTCGCACGAGCGAAGGGGCGATCACCGAAGTCCGCGGATTTCCCGATGGAGCTTGCGCCCAATCACGTCAACTGGGCAACCGGGAAGTTCGCTGATCGGTTCCGAGTGCAGGTCCGCGAACTGCCTTCCCGGACCGTCACGAGTCACATCTCGAAGGATGGCCACTACTTCATTCACCCAGATCCCGCTCAATGCCGCAGCCTCACGGTTCGAGAGGCTGCTCGTCTGCAGACTTTTCCGGACAACTACTTCTTCTGCGGCGGACGGACGCAGCAATATGTGCAGGTCGGGAATGCGGTACCACCGTATCTTGCACAGCAGATTGCTGGAAGGGTATCGGCGGTATTTGACGAATGCCGCAGGTCAGCAAAGCGGTTTGCAACAAGTAACGGGTGGCCCCGTTGATCCAACAGTGACGGAAGCGAAGTCGATTGATATTTCCACCGGGCAACCAGCCGCCTGAGGGATGTTCCGAGATAGTTGACGCCTAGCCGTCAACGGTTCGATTCCCGCAAGTAGGCTACGATTCGTGCCGCCACGGCCGCTGGATCCTTGGTTTCGCATTCCCAGATTACCAGCGTCCTCCAGCCGAGATCATTCAAGGCCCCCTCATTCCGGCGGTCCCTGGAAACGTTGTCTTCGAACTTCTTCTCCCAGAATTGAATACGGGACTTGGGGCTGTAGGCGAATTTGCAATTCTGGTGTCGGTGCCAGAAACATCCGTGTACCATGATCACAGCTTGATACCTAGGAAACACGATGTCGGGACAACCGGGGAGATCCTTCCGGTGAAGCCTGAACCGAAACCCAAGCCTGTGGGCGATCCGACGAACGACTAGCTCGGGTTTGGTGTCACGGCCGCGAATGCTGGACATGATTTCACTTCTTTTTTCAGCGTCGAATATATCAGCCATCCTGTGTCCCGTGGTCAGGAGCCATCTCGCCTCTGTATGTCGTTCGGTGTCCCCAGGCCAACAAGAGAGGAAAGCAGTCCCAAGGAAGGGTCGCTGATGGTGCCAACAACCATGCCTCTGTCCAGTAACCGATTTCCCTCTTCGCATGAGGTCTCCGAAACTAGTGCGCAGCTGTGGCAAGCCGCCAAGTTCGAACTGTCTGTACCCTGCCCTGGACTCTCGATGCACACCGGGTCGGCAGAGCACCAAGAAGCTGTGCGAACTGTCTCGAGGAGTACCGGTTCGAGTCGGTCTGGTTTACCTTGGCGTACAAGTCCCCCCATAGTTCCCTCGGAATCACCCGATGCTGTATATATCAGTAAGCCTTGCATCGGTCTTGATCCCTCCGCGGTTTCACAATAGAGTCTTTCCCTAAGCGATGCGCTTCCATAGCCACAGTCGAAGCTCAACTGCTTGATCAAGAGATGAGCAAGAGTGTGTAGAAAGAGATACTTGGCCGAAATCACTCTAGGAGCCTGCCCTCGTTCCAACCGTTTTGCGTTGTAAGCATCCGCCAATCGTTTAGCTCGCTCCTCCGCTTCCGGCTTTCGGTCAAGCCATTCCTTGATAGAGCGTCGCCGAATCTCTAGGAAGATCCCCTCTCCTCTCACGACGGTGGCCGGAAGCCATCGCCTAGCCGACGCGCTGGGACGTTGTAGCCTGGGATCTGTCCCGCCTTCTGCGGGAAGAACACGAGTGAAGCCCGCGAGAGCTCGTGTCTCCCTTAGCTTTCGGACCAGACACACCCGGCGGATGTACCGCTTACACCAGTTAGAAAGGAGGGCGTCGTCGAGAACGTCCACGAGTAGGTCGCGATCTCGCCCGCCCTCCCCGGCGATGAAGGCGTCGTATTCCGCCCTACGGTAATCTTCCTCCGTCGGTACCGCCGGTGCATTGTTTTGGAGTTTCTGTTCCGCGGCTTGGCGCAACGCTACCGGATCGACGCCGGTACGTTTGGCGATTGTGTCGACTCGCAACGGGTCAATGCGCTTCCCATCAATGAGACCTCCGGTCAGGAGCTCCCAGTAGAAGGAGTCTTCCAATACCCGCATCACCTGCCTTCCCGCTCCCTTCCCCCACAGCGGTAGATAAATCGAACTCACGGTGTACGGAAAGTACACGTTGGAGGCGCCCCGTTGGAGTGTCCTCAGGTGTAGGCCACACGCTCCCTTCCTCCCTGTTTCCCCCAGCCAAGGACGACCACGCCGACAGAGTTGACCCATCTCACTCAAGGCGCCCCCCGACGCCGATGCGTACTCAAAGGACCCCGCCAAGCTCCGCTTTTTGCCACACTCGAGGCACCGAATCTGCACGCCACTCAGCGACGCGGATGACCCGAAAGCCTGATACCGGAGACGATGACCCGTCGTATCACCGCCATGCGCCCATTCATCGAACGGAAAATCTTGAATGTGCCCCTGCACGCAGGCCGATACTATCCGCACTGGAATCAAGAATGGCCGCCGTTTTTCGACGATCTTGGAACACGCGGAATCTCCGATTCCTGAACATCGCCTAGGTCCCATCGCAAAAAGAGGAAGGCGCTTCATGTCACCGCATCTTGGGCAATAGTGCCATCCTGGAAAGCGCACCGATGGAATGCGCTTTTCCCGGTACGCGGTTCCCTTCCCGGTCCGATAGTCCGGTGGCAATCGAAGTTCCTTCACGCCGAGTCGAGTCGCCAAGCGCTCCTCCATGACGGCCCATTGTGGGGGAACCGTCTCGTTCGCGAATGGCCAAACATCAAGACCCGCCACCATCAGTGATTCATCATTCGGCAGATCAACCATCGCTCCAACACCGAAGGTACCGATTAGTTGTGCTCGTCGAACAGGTCGATAGCCGCTCATTTTTCAAAACTCCCTTGCGCATTAATCGTAGTAGTAACCAATCACGCCCAACTCGCAATCCGCATCAACGCTTCTCATCGAAGAAGCGGTGGGCCATGGAGGCTCACAAGCCGCGGCATCCCACCCTGGCAGTGGTTCCGTCCCAAAAGGGTACATCAGTGGTGTCTCTTCATCCTGTGGACCAAACCTCCCGTATCGTCCTGGTTGGGTGGCATGCCACCGACCAATAATATAGGAAAAATCATCTAGCGCAGCGTCCAGCTCCTCTGGATCGACTTCCTCTATCCGCTTTCGGATGACCGACCGAACGCGATCAACGAGATCTTCCTGCAGCGGCGCGTCCGGGCGTCGGCGGAGGTTATTGTCTCCCCAATAGCGGATCAAGGTAACGATCAAAGCATGCAACGCACGATCGCGTACCGGCACAGCAAAAGGCGTAACGCTGGTCGGCTCTACCGCACTGTCCAGTTGCTCGTGGTATGCGCGAAAATGTTCGTAGTGAGAGCGATCGCGTGGCTTGGAGGGATTCAGAAGTACAACGACCAACCCTGGCTGCCCCCGCCGACGCCCGACACGACTAGTGGCTTGAATATACTCGGCGGTCGTTTTTGGTTGGCCAGCGACCATCATAAGGCCCAAGCGGCCAACATCCAAACCGACCTGAATCATATTGGTTGCAAGGCAGATGTCGACGGCAGACCCCGGGTTACCGGTATAGGAATCGAAGAGTCGTTGAAGTGTCGAAGATATTTCTCCACTCGGCACTCTGCTAGTGAGCTCTAAAGTTGGTGAAGTAATCCAACGACGTCGATCATCATCCGTCCCTTTCGCATTCCACTGTCTTGTAAGGCCCATCCGACGATGAAGAACCCTCATGTACTCTCTGATGTCCGCGCTTACGAGCGTCGCGGCGGAGCCCAGTTCCCTGATCGAGTTGAAGTAGGTGATGAGTGTCCAGTAGGGATCCACAGCGGGGATGCTGGCTGGTCGAGACAAGCGCGGAGCTTGCAGCAAAGCAGACATGACTCGGACCATGGCCGTCTGCTGGGAAGATAATCCGGTCGCGAAAACGCCCAAGTAGTACCGCCCATAGAGATCGCGGCGCTCTTCGGCGAAGAAGGAATTACCCCATTCAAGTCCCTGTGGTGGAAAGAGAAACGACTCCCGTGCGTACAAGGATCTCACTTGATCTGGTGCACGGGCGATGGTTGCGGTGGACGCGACGATCTTCGGGGTACGCCCGGCGTTTGAAGTACAGAGTTCGCCGATAACGGTTTCGTAGTGCCCGACCATGGAGCCAAGCGGACCCGAGATGAGATGAAGTTCGTCTTGGACGATTAAGTCGGGCGGAGGGTTTTCCCGATGCCCGTTTCGGAGTCCAAAGATCGCTGATGCGTCTGGATACCAAGGGAGAAGGGCGAATTTGTCGACGGTGCCAATGAGAAGGGTGGGCGGGGTCTTGTAGATGGCGTCATCTGTGACGAGAACAGGCAAACCCGGCGCGTTATGAAAATCGCAGTCGGGATCGGCGCAGACATGTCCGACCCGTTGCAACGAAGGAACCTTCTGGTAGCCGACAACGCGAAATACCTTGTTAAAGCGGTACGCTCCCATACCTGCGCCGCACCAGGGACATGCTACCAATACAAAGCGGTTTTCGTTGTTCCCCTTCCTCTCCATTCTAGAAAGCGCAGCTTTAGCTTGGGCATCGTTGTTTGGTGTTACGCTTCCTCCGACCCAAAGGCCAATGGTCACTGGGGTGGCACCCAAGTAGTGAGGCTGTTGCCGACGCAAGTACTCGAGAGCGCAGATGAGTGATGATGCCCTTTGATATTGCTGTGTCGTCAAGAGACGGAGCGTATACCGCATCAGTACTGCCGTCCCCGAGGTCTTCGGTCTTTGCAATCTGCGCCAGAGGATAGCAAATGCACTGAGCCCGAGGTAAGCTTCCGTCTTGCCACCACCGGTGGGAAACCAGATGACATCGACAACGGCACGGTGATCGTCAGATGGGTCCAAGAATGAGGCTATGTTCAAAAGGACGAAGGCAAACTGAAAGGGGCGCCACTTGTTGGTCGTGTCCTTGTATTCAGGGGGCTCATATGGCTGAGTCAATTTCAAATTTCTGCCTCGTTGTTTCCAACCGCGCGGGCTCGTCGACAGGCGATAGTGGAGCTGCTGCATCAGCATTGCTCGGTTCATGATTGCAAAGGCACGGCGCACGTTCCGGCTCTTTCGGAGGTATTGTATTCCAGTGAGCATTCGACGAAGACACGCGTTGGCTCGGGAGATGTTTGTTCTTGCGGCGGGCAGCAAGTCCGGCGGAATGCTGTCGTCTTGATCGACCGCGTGTTCGAGATCATCAATCCAAGCGGCATAGAGTTTCGCCAAGCGTTCGCCACTTCGAATCGACAACCGCTCATCCTCCGCGAGTCTCTCCATATTCAGGTCAACGGACGAGAGTTCCGTTGGGTAGATGGGCTTGATTTCGAAACCGGGCATCACCTCCGTTCGAATTCGATCGGTGGCGTCAGAGTTCGTCTCGTTCCATTCAGGGGCGCATCCATGGCCGACAGCGAAGACTCTCCGTCCGCGATACAGCAGACGCATCGTGTGCCGCTCCAAGTCAGCAGCGTGCGGCGTGCGTGACGAGGACGGATCTGTCGGGGTCGAGTCGACACGATCCGGATACTCCAGGAAGCAAGTGTCACCCTCACCGCTCACAGAAAAGCTGCACTGGAATAGGCACGTGTCGTTCCTTCTCGTCCCGTAAGCTGTTGTAGCGTTGATCAAGGTAAAGGTGATCATGTGCGAGTCTGGTGGCGTACGGTGAATACCAGGATCTCGGACGAAGACGTGCAATTTCATCTTGACGACCGCGGACCCTGTCTCGACATTCTCCTCGTGTATCTTCTTGGAAAGCAGTTGATCACGGGTGAAGGAGACGGTCTGGCAGATGGGGATACGCCGCCATGCCTGGTACGGGCGCTCGTTGCCGTCTTTGTCTCGCCGTCCCTTCTGCCCGCGCAGTATCTCAGGCTCATACCGGCCAGCTTGGATCTCGACCACAAGCTTGGGAGGCAGACGTACCACCGCCGTCAATCCCAGTCCACTCGGGAGGTATTCGTTTGCCCTGTTGATTTCCTGTTCCGTGTCTGCTTCTGACCTAAGTTCTCGAGCCGACGATGGCCGGCGGGAATCGCCACCCAAATACTCTTGATCTTCTTGTTTCGCCGATTCACCTTCAGCTACTTCTGTATCGTCCTGTTCTTGGATGCTACTCTGGCGCGGGAAGAGTATCCCGGCGCCGTACCGCATTCTGGGCGGGTCTTCCGATCTCAAGATCTCCTCACCCTTGACGCTGTTGGTCCCGACTCCCGTCTGGACCGCTGGCAAACCCGGGTCCGGTCCGACCAACTCCGCCCTTAGAGAGTCAATTATGAATCTCCGTACTTCCTCCGATCCCGTAGCCGTGTCTGTCATCCGAATGGTCCTCTCAGCCTTCGATCCATGGCCTCGGCCGCAGTGCCCTTGAGGCGTTCGTGTAGTAGGACGATGAGGTAGCTTCGCGCCCGGGACATCCCAACGTACAGGAGAGATCGGTTGCGATCTCCCTCAATCTCCTCTACGTCGCATACCACCGTTACGGGACTCTCAAGACCCTTGAACGCGTGGATTGTAGAGAATGCGATCCGATCCCTCTTCTTCCCGAGATGGTCGACGGGTGTGATCCGTTGACCGAGCTCTGAAGCAACTGAATTCTCGAACTTGCGAGGAGAAAGGACTACGATGTCCACCAAGGGAACCCCGTCCCTCGCGAGTGCCTCCAAGACTTCCCTCAGACGAGATACTTGGTGTTTCCGATTCCGCCAGTAGCGGTAGTCTACCGGAAGACAGTCCGAATCGTCTAGTCTATAGGGCAAGGTGTCAAATCCGGACAGCAAGGCCGTCTCTTCCCCAATCCTGTAGGTATTTCTGCAATTGCGTGTAAGTGGTGCGATCGTGTAGCGCCCTGGCGCTACATATTTCGATAGGGTTTCGCCCCAGTCGTCGTGTGATCTCGAATAAATTGCCTGCCGGTTGAAGTCACCGAGCATTACCCATCGTCCCTCTCGCAGGCCACCGGTCAGGCCCTCATCGATGACGTCAAGTACGGGTTCAGTCACTAGGTCTTGCGCTTCATCCATGATACAGAGATCCCATAACCCAAGTGATTCTGACAGCGCGAGTTGCCCATAGAGTGGATATACAAGATCAAAAAGGTCCTCGCTATTCTGTCCTGCAGATCGCTCCGCCTCACGAAACTCCTCTGCCACAGCGCTGCTCAGGATCAGGTCTTTCATGTGACGATGGTAGCTTCCTGCCGCCACGGTGCGTTCCGGACATATCTCGCCAACCCTTTGCGAGAGCCACTCACCCAAGAGACGGTTGTAGCAAACCAGCAGAATCTTGTTCACATCTGAAACGACCCGGCGAGCCAACTCGAGAGCAAGAAGAGTCTTACCTGTGCCGGCAGCTCCCTCTACGACGCAACGAGGATTGCGCTCAAGGAGGTCGAGTGCATCGTACTGCTCTTCCGTTAGCTGCACGATGCGTTCCTCGGATCGCCGAATCACAGTGGAGCGAGCAAGCGCGACGTCGAAATTGGGACGCAAGTAGTTGCGTAGCAGTCTGAGATTCTTCGGCGTGGCCAAACGCATTTGCTTGGTCTTCTTGAGGCGTCTCGCATCATTCGCGACCGCTGTCATGATCGATCGCGAGATCGGTTCTCTGAGGGCGTCGACATCGATCACTTCCTCGGAATCATGATCGGGACTGTCAGGAAACCTGCTGACATCAGGAAGAACGACCGCTGAACTGTAGAGGAGGGAAGCTAGCTCCGACCAGTTGCCGAACTGTTGTCGTACCGCGGAGCGAAGTCCGAAGACGGCATCGCGCACTTGAGCGATTGGGGAACGCGAGAGGCGGTGTTCACGTCCGTACCGGTCACGAGTATACCACATTCCATCTTGGCAACGCACTCCTCCACCCTTTACTTCCAAGCAAACAACGCCCGATCCGGGGATAAGAGCCACGAAATCGATTTCGCCAAAGGGCTTCTCCCCGCGACGAGCTAGGCCCAGTGAGTGGAGCACGGTCCACTCCTCTGTGCCGGGGTCGTTCCTCAGGCGACGGTAGACTTGGTGTTCCGAGGAAGGGGTGTCCGGATGCACCCTTGGGGGGATCATGCGGCTCATAGCGTCCTCTAGTGTTCGTCGTCCAACAGGAAACTGTTCACCTCCCATTGAGGGCGACTCTCCATCGCAGCGGCGACCTCCTCTACCTCAACGACCCATGCGTTGCCCAGAGTCAGCTTGATCCGGCAGGGTGTTGACAGGGTGGTCTCGATGTAGGAAGGCAACTCTGACAGTAGGAGTCTACTCAGTGTTGATCCCGCTTGGCGGTGTTCCGTTCGCAGTCTGACGATGGCGTTCCAAGTGTCCTCCAACCCGCCGAGGAGTTGCTTCCTCCCGCTCGCCCTTGCGATCGTCTCCAAGTCTGCCTTGTCCTGAGGACCGATCCGGTCATCATCGTACAACCAAGTGCGTACCGTAGCCGGCTGACGACGGAGCCCAGCGCGACGCAAGACCGTGTAAATGTCCTCGAAGTTGTGACCGAGTGACGCTACCGCTGGTCGCCAACGCTTCGCCAGGTTGCGGAGAGAGGCGTAGGCCCCAGTTCCGATCTCTTGCTCCGCTACCGCGGCAATCATGTCACGGTCGCCACGCTCCCTGAACAACACGAAGTCGCCTACCACGAGTTCCTTGGCCGATACCAGTGGAATGCGGTGCACGTCGGGCCTGTAACCCAGGATCAAGTCTGTCAGAAGCGGCACCTTGTGTGCATCGGTGAGATACGAGTAGCCATCCCCTTCGAATCCGACGTACCGTGCTTCCCGGACCTGATAATGTTCGACTTTTTCATGACTCGTCTTCTTGCGACTCGCCAAGAGAGACGATACGGGATCAGTTCGATGTCTGTCGCCGTCCTGTACCCTTGGTACACTTTTCGGCCGGTCGAATTCCTTAGCCGTTGACCATCCGTTCAGTCCGGTCATCCGAGTGATCTCTCGCACTGGTCTTCGGAATCTCTTCCATTCCTTGATCCACCGGTTAGCATATAGAGATAGCCAGCGTTCTTCGAAGGGATAGCATAGGACAGCAATGCGTCGACTCGGATACTGCGCCACGATTCTCGACATACGACTCCTTCCCGGCCACGAGCACAATACGATGGAATCGTACGTCTCGTGTGACATCTTGTACGGCAGATATACGGGACACTCAATGTCCGCCGTATCCAAGAACCATCCTACCTGATTCTTGGCCACGGTGTTCCGGGCGACAATCGCCGTGTCGCTCTCTTCTTCGAGATGGGCGAGAAGTGCGTTTCCCTTATCCACACCCGATTCGCGGATCGCAAGTAGGTCTGTGGCGATATCGAGAGCGCGCTCAAGGGCATTTCGAACGCTCGCTCTCATCCAAGCTCGCTCTGCCCGAATGGTTGATTGGAGTGTTCGAACCACCGTTTCAAACGCATCAAGTGTGGCCTTATTCGGTGCTCCGACCCACTCCGTAGCGAGGAGCAATACCCGCCATGTCAAGCTGTTCAACCTAGCCATATCCTCACTTGGCCGGCGGGACCACGCTTCATCGATCAGGTCATGGAGTTTCTCGATCTTCTCGTCAGACACCATGATTGGTACAACTGCGAGATCGCGACAGTTGCGGATCATAATATGCGTTCGCGTCACCGGGGATGCCAGTTGATCGACATTTCCAAGGAGAGGCAACACCGTTTCTGGATCCGGTGCCCATACCTCGCAACCTCGATCTTGGAGAAGTCGTACCTCATCAAGCTCCGAGTGATCGCTCAGGATCATTAGTTTATGTCTCTCGGACGTCTCGTAGAAAGCGCTAGAGTCCCCAGCGAGTCCGGCAGCCCCATTTACAACAACTCTTCGTTCGTCATCCTTGAAACGCCGACACGCTTCTGCCATGAGAGCAACAGAATGCGTGACGGCAACAATTGGCTCGACGGACTGGTCCTTCGCAACAGTGCGACCATTCTTCTTTACTCTTCCCCATGTAATGAGCTCAGATGCGTGTGGACGTAGGCGACCGGATCCGGAGACGACAGTCGTGTCCGCCAAGAGTTGGGTCTTCTGTTGTGGAGCCACCAATACCGTTTGGGTTCCGAAGACGTCAAGATTGCCTCCAGTGTTGATCCCCAGCAGCTGATCGACCGGCGAAGCCTGCCAAGGACTGATCCTGCTGCCTTTCTTTGGCTTTGGACCTTTGCTCTCTGTGGTCGTGAGGCGAAACGCTTCGCTCTCCTTCATGTAGCTGATCTGGTCGTCAACTGGATTCCTAAGCGCGATCCGACGCTCGCCGAAAAGGACAACTCCGTCGCGTTCTACTAACCAAACGCGGTTTTCTGGGGCGACCTTCACCTTGATTCCAGCTTTCAAGGGAGTGGTCAACTGATCCAGTTCGACGTGTTCAAATTGCTCCCAGATGGCATGTAAGGCGCTAGCGAGCGCCAAGGAGAACGCGCAACCGTCCTTGGCTGGTAGTACGATGCAGCTCGGTGCCAGAGAGCCGCGGTCCATCGTGTGAAGGAGTGCCCCGAGAAAGGGTGGGAAAGGTGCTCCAGTTGCAGCGTTGCCTGAGGACACGAACAAGTCCTTGAGCCAAGGGTAGTGCCTCCAGACGTTCTGTGTGACCAGAGACTCGTTGCTGGGGTTCTCCCAGGTGGCGCCTTCCATCTAGGCCTGTCCCTCCTCCATGGTCATTGCGAGGCACCCGCAAGGCGTCGTGAGCGACGGGTGTGGGGTCACATCCCCTTCGTTGTCCGCATTTCAGCTGGTTGTGCCCTTCCCATTCTGCCCGAGTTGTGCCTCGCTTCGTTCTCAAATCCTAGCGTGCTCGTCGAAGGGCATACGAGCCCCATGATGCCTAACGTCATCCGTTCCGTCAATTCGACAGGCCTAGGGTCGGAGACCATTCCGCGTCCTCACGCCCGCAGATGGTTCCCCAGGCCCTTCCTACATCGGATCATCGAAGAAACCGCTCCGCGACAACGCTTGCTTTCCCCGTTCATTGCGCACGTCTGCAAGCAGCAGTACCATCGCATCCGGTTCGACCCCTTGACACACGCAAGAGTGGGCTGCGAGCATCCGGTGCGGGACGCACCTGCGCATGGCCAAGCCATCGCACTGCCCCCTTTCCGAGGCCCGCGCTCCGGCGCGGGTCTTCGTGTGTTCTCACCTCGGACAGGACCTACTCCCCCATTAATCCCCTCGCACTCCTCCGGGTCGTAGCCCTCGATCATCTCCATCATCCTGAGCGCTAGGCGATCCCCTCCTCGAACCGTTGCGAGGTACGCCGGGGATAAGGAAAGATGGAGGTGTCGGAGTCCGACGCTTCCAGATGTAGCATCTCCAGAACGCATGCAGAATGCGCGGGGGAAGACTAGCGTGGAGTGGCGTGGAGCAAGGTTTGGCATCGTCGCGCTTGCCGCGGGAGCGTTGACCGCGTCCATCCTGGAGGCTCAGGAGGTGAACGGGGAGCGCGACGGCTCAAAGGAGGACCGTCCGCTGCCCGACGTGCTCGTTGGGATGAGGGGAGAGCTCGTCGGCTTGTTCTCTCCGGGGGCCAATCTGGATGTCGTGGTGCGTTTCCCGGATACCGCCGCTTGGGCGTCCATGGGATTCCTGGCCCAGATGGTTCGCTGGAACGTGCAGTACGACCACAAGACCCGGCGTGATCATCAGTATCTCGGCCGGGTCCGCCTGGGCCTGGGCCAGGGCGAGGGGCCGATCGTCTACGGGCTCGTGGAATACGGGACCGGCGTGATCAAGACGGAACCCGAGTCCATGCGTGGAGACACGTACAACGTGACAGGATTCGGACTGGGGGTGGGTTGGACTGTCCGCCGAATGACCATCTCGACCGAAGCCGCTGTCGGATCCGAAGACCGAGCCGATCCGAGCGCGCGTATCAGCCTGGGCGTGTCCTTCCAGTATCGCATCCTGCCGGCCGATTCCCCGTAACCGGTGGTCGTGACCTTCACTGCCGCGACACCCGCACCAGATGGCAGCTGCTCGATGACTGCCAGTCCTCGATTCTCATCGACAGGCTGTCGAACAGGCGTCCGATCGCCGCCTTGTCGCGGTACGGCTGCGTCTCCGGCGTCGCTTCGATGAAGGCGTCGGGATCCCCGGCCTGAGCGAGCACCCGCCGAATCGCGAGGGCTACTGCGCGTTCACGTTTCGTCGATCCGAGGGCCGTGCTGATGCACAACAGGACGGCCTGGAGCGTGCTGATCCCGGCCGTCTTCGCCACCCACGCCACCAGCGCACCGAAGCCGAGGCGACTCAGCACCATTGCCGACCGCATGTGCAACGTGCTATCCCCCAGGAGTCCAAGCGAGGTCAGGAAGCGCTGCTGCGCCGCACTGTATCTGTAGAACGCGACGAAGACGTTGCCCGTCCCCGAAACGATCCGGTTCGCTTCGCGCAGGATCGTCTCGATCTGCTGCGCATCGGCCATGAAGTCGATGACGCCGGTCGCAACGATGACCGTCTCATAGGTCCCATCAGCGAACGGCATCGCGGTCGCATTCGCGCGAACCAGGGACAGGCCTCTGCGCAACCTGGCGTATTCCATCATCTCGGCGCTCAGATCGATGCCGTCGCATCGCAGCCCCTGACGCCGAAGCTCCTCGACGATCAGCCCCTGCCCGGAACCGACGACCATGACGGGTGGGCGAATGTCGCCGAGGATCAGACGCACGCTCGGCACGTTCAGGTAGTTGTTTTCGAGGCGCCAGTGATGCGGCGCCAGCGTGTCCCAGTAGTGGGCCGTGGCGCGCGCGGCCGCCTCTCCGTTTCCCTTGGTCACGGTCAATGGCCTCCTTGATTGCCGGCCAACGTTCGTTGCTTGGTTCCAGAAACATATGATATCTTGAGCAGACAAGCACAGAAAGTTATCATAAAACTCATGAACAGCTTCCAACGCCCCCTCGTCGACGACCTTGTCCGTCTCCTGACCGACGAGCTGCCGCCGCGGATCGTCGCCGTCACCGGACCGCGCCAGTCCGGCAAGACGACGCTCGTGCGGCACGCGCTGAGACGCCTGCGCGCGTCCGGGCTCCCCGGCCGCCACATCGGGGTGGACGACCCTCAAGCAGGCGTACCCTTTGCGGGATCGGAGACAGCCACCGTCCGCATCGATCCTGGGTTACGCAACGCCGATTGGCTCGTCGGCGTCTGGGACTGGGCCCGCGACCGGGCATGGCGGCACGAGCGCGGGTTTGTCCTGGCCCTCGACGAGATCCAGTACGTGGAGGGCTGGTCGGCTGTGGTGAAGGGACTCTGGGACCGCGATCGCGAGACGGGGTGCCCGCTCAAGGTGATCATCCTCGGATCCGCGCCCTGGAGCCTGCTCACGGGACGAGGCGAGAGCCTGGCCGGACGCTTCATGCCGCTCGATGTGCGTCACTGGTCGTTGCAGGAAATGGTAATCGCCTTCGACTTGACGCTCAACGAGTATCTGTTTTTCGGGGGCTACCCGGGCGCTGCGGCGTTGATCCGGGACATGAGGATGTGGCGCGGATATGTGGTGAATGCCATCATCGCGCCGGTCTTCGGGCGCGACATCCTGACGCTGACGCGGGTGGACAAGCCCGCGCTGATGCGCCAGCTCGTGGACCTGGTCCCGGAGTACTCGGGGCAGATCGTCACTTACACCTACCTGGTGGGGCGGCTCCGGGACGCCGGGAACGTGACGACCGTGGGCCACTATCTCGACCTCCTGTCCGACGCCGGCATCGTGGCCCACCTGCCCAACTACTCGGGGAGCGCCGTCCATCGAACCCGCTCCAGCCCCAAGCTGAACGTGCTCAACACCGGGCTGATGACGGCGCTGTCGGGCTATTGCTTGGATCAGGCCCTCGCCGACCGCACGTTCTGGGGCCGCGTGGTCGAAAGCGCGATCGGAGCGCACCTCTACAACACCCTCGAAGCGGCCATGAGCCTCAGCTACTGGAGGGACGATCCCGACGAAGTCGACTTCGTACTCGCGCAGGGACCCCGCGTCCTCGGCATCGAGGTCAAGAGCGGGGCACGGGCACGTCCCGGGCGCGGGCTCCAGGCCTTCAAGCAGAGGTTTCCGAAGGCGCGGACGCTGCTGGTCGGTGGGGAGCGAGGGGTTCCCCTGAACGAGTTTCTCGCCGAACCCGCATCCCATTGGCTGGAGAGGGACGGGTGAGATTGATCGTTCCACGCTCCGTGACCGTGGGCGGGGAAGGGCGGGATGGACGCCTGGGAGCGGGTGGTGACCACAGCCGCTCGGCCCCGCTGGCGGATTTCCGCTCCGAACGCGCCTACGTTTTGCTGGGGGATCCGGGGGCGGGGAAGACGGAAGCGTTCAGGACCGAGAGCCGTGCCGTCCCAGGCAGCATACGGGTCACGGCGCGCCGCTTCATCTCCCGAAGTCTCGACAGGTATCCGGAGTGGCGCGCGGAGACGCTCTTCATCGACGGACTGGACGAAGTCCGTGCGGGCCGCCCCGACGCCCGCAGGCCCATGGACCTGATCCTCGAGCGACTCGAACGCCTCGGGAGCCCCAACTTCAGACTCTCGTGCCGCGCGGCGGACTGGCTGGGGCGAAACGACCTGCAGGAGATCGTCTCGACCGCCGGGTACGGGGATGTTCGCGTCCTGCACCTCGAACCCCTCCGGGGCGAGGACATCCTGCGCATCCTCAAGGACCTCCGCGTCCCTGATCGGCGCGGTTTCGTGCGTGAGGCCGGTGAGCGCGGCCTGGGGGGGCTGCTCGCCAACCCGCACTCGCTCCGGCTGCTGGTCAAGGCCAAGGGGCGTGACGAATGGCCCCGCGACCGCCACACCACGTTCGAGAGTGCGTGCCGTGCCCTGGCTCGCGAGCGCAACGATGAGCACCGCGCGGTTCAGCGCTCCCCGCCACTCCTCTCGCTCGACCGGATCATGGCTGCGGCCGGCCACCTCTCGGCACTCCTCCTGCTGTCCGACAAGGAGCGTGTCTCCATCGATGCTTCGGAGGACGTCGACAGTCTCTGTCTCGAGGACATTCCCGAGGGTGACCACCCCGCGTTTCTGCGGGCGCTGAGGTCCAACTTGTTCAGCGTGGACCCGGACGGCGGCTTCGTACCCCCGCATCGTCAGCTGGCCGAGTTCCTCGGCGCGCGTTTCCTGCACACCCGCATCGATTCCGGAGTCCCGGCGAGCCGGGTTCTCGCGCTCATGACCGGAGAAGACGGCGTGGTTGTGACCGAGTTGCGCGGACTGTCCGCGTGGCTGGCGGCCTTCGACAGGTCGTCGCGACGCGCTCTCATCCGGACGGATCCCGTCGGAATCGCACTGTACGGGGACGTCCAAGGTTTCCGTAGCGACGAAAAGGAGCACCTCCTTCGCGCGTTCGCGGACCGGGCCGACGAGATCAAGGCGTGGTCGTGGCCCCCGGTCGCGCTGGCGTCATTGATCGACAGTCACACTCTCCAGTTGCTGGACGGCTATCTCGGGGATGAAGACAGGGGAGACGGACGGCAGGCCGTCGTGAGCCTGCTCCTCTGCGGCCTTGATCAGGTCAGCGGGCTCCACCCGTCCTGCGAGCGTTTGGAACAGGCGGTGCGCGATGTGACCTGGCAACCGTGGGTGCGACAGTTGGCGCTGCGCGCGTTGCTCAGCCATTCCGGAAGCGGGGAAGAGGGGGTACCAACCCTGAGGGCGCTGCTCGACGACATCAGGGACGGAGATATCGAGGATCGTGACGGCGAGTTGGCCGGCACACTGCTGAGCGCGCTATACCCGGACCACGTCGGGCCCGCGGAGATCTGGGACTTCCTGATGCCTGCGCCTGGGATCCAACGTGGCTACGAGTATCGCAGATTCTGGGCCCAACGCCTCCTGGAAAAGACCAGGGAAGGTGATGTGATCACCCTGCTTCGGAATCTCACAATACGCGACACCGAATTCCGGGCCCGCATCTCGGATCACAGGCTGGGCGGTGTCACGTTGAAGCTGCTACGCGCCGCGCTGGCTGCGGCAGGTGAGGAGGGCGGGATCTCAACCGTCTACGGCGGGCTGGAATTCATCAGCTCTCCTGAGCTCCGCTGGCCGCGCACTCGCAGACCCGGATCTTCGGGCGTCAGTCGATCACTTGCGGAACGTCCTGCTCTCCAGAGGGAGCTTGCCCTCGAAGGTCTGCGTCGAGAGCTACGCGACGTTGATCCGGACGAGGTTCGAGGACGCGCATGGAAGGTCCGGCGCATCGTCTTCGGAGACACCCTGCCTGGTGACTTTGCCCAATGGTGCCTGCAACAGGCTGTGGAAGCAGCCCCGGCCTGCATGAACATCGCGCTTTCGCTGCTGGAATGGAGCCGACCCTGGCACGACGGCGATTCGGATTCGGGCATCTCGATCGAGGAGGTTCGAACGGCGACGGAAGGCGTAACGGGCCTCGGCCGCGAAGTCGAATCGTTCTTCGACGCACAGAAGCAGTCAGAAGCTCGCACGCGAGCCATGGAGATGCGGGTCAAGGAGCAAGCCAGCGAATACTTGGCGGAAGACAATCGCGAGAAGGCCGAGTTTGTTGCGTACGTCCGGAAGCATGCTCCGGAACTCAAGGAAGGGACGTGCCCTCCGGGACTGCTGCACCACATCGCAGAGCCTTATCACGATGTTTTTGACGACGAGGCCGCTTCCACGCCCCGAGCGCGACTGACCAAACTCCTCGACGAACATGCGGACCTGGTAGAGGCGTCGCTCGCTGGATTCCGCCGGGTAGCCAAGCGCCGGGACCGTCCTACCATGCGGGAGATCATTCGCCTTAACGAACAAGGCCAAAGGTCGCTCTATGACCTGCCAGTACTCGCGGGGTTTGACCAGATGAGGCCGGAGTCGCTGGATTCGTGCCCGTCCGCCGAGATCACTAGAGCGGCGGCGTTTGTGTACTTGACTCCCGTCAATCTCTCCGGCCACCCGGAGTGGTTCCTGCGGACACTGGAACGCCGTCCCCGAGCGGTTTCCGAGGCCTTGATCAAGGTGACCCGTTCCCGGATTCGCAGGCGGCTCGACTGTTCCTATCTTTGGCACCTGGCACGCGAACCGTCGTATCGCGCTGTGGCTGGATTGGCAACGGCTCCGCTGTTGCGCGCGTTTCCGACACGATGCGCCGAGCCCCAGGTGTCGGCACTGCACGAGGTGCTGCTGGCGGCAGTCAGATGGCAGCCCTCCGGAATCGAAGAAGCCATTCGGGCTCGTGCAACCAGACCCGGCATGGATGTCTCACAGCAGGCACTGTGGCTCGCGGCGGGATTGTTCCTGTCGCCGGACGAGTACCTGAGCCGACTAGCGACCTTCGTAGAGGACGGCGAGGAGGCGCGATCACGGCAGGTAGTAGGGTTCTTGGCGCCGGGCGGTGTGGAGATCCCGCAACCGTCGTGGCGGACTAGCGCACTCGGGAGACTGATCAGGCTTCTGGGATCTCGTTACTCGCCTTGGAGGGCCCCGTCCTCTGGGGTCGGGTCCTTCGTAGATGAAGACAGAGTCAAGGTGGAGGGGTTGATCACGCGATGGGTAGCCGACCTGGCATCACGCACCGACCCTGACGCCTGTAATACTCTTGAGTCGCTTGTTGACGACCCGGCCCTGGAAGGTTGGAGGTGGTCTCTCACACAGGAACGCAGCCAGCAGATAGTTGCACGCCGAAACGCCACCTTCGCGGTCCCGGAACTCAAGTCGATCCAGGTGACGCTGGCGAACGACCGACCCGCCAGTCCTGCCGACCTGGCCGCGCTAGTGGCCGATAGGCTGAAGCTTCTCGCCGTGCGGATCCCGCGCCGCAATACGGATGACTGGCGCCAGTACTGGAACGAAGGCAGCAGCAGCTCGTTGCCCAGACCAAAGCACGAGGATGCGTGCCGGGACGCGCTTCTATCCGATCTGCGGCAACTTCTGCCCGATGGCGTCGATGCTCAGCCCGAAGGGCATTATGCGCGAGACAAGCGGGCGGACATCCGCGTCTACTTCAACGGCTCCGCCATCCCGGTGGAAATCAAGAAGGACTCCCATCGGAAACTCTGGAGTGCCGCAGCCGACCAGCTTGTGCGGCAGTACACGATCGATCCCGACTCGTCCGGCTACGGCATCTATCTCGTGCTATGGTTCGGGCTCGAGAAGATGCCTGTTCCTCCCACGGGCCGCCGTCCGAAGACGCCGGAGGCGCTGCGGGAGCGCCTCGAAGAGCAACTCGAAGGCCCCTACCGGCACAAGGTCAGGGTGACGGTGATCGACGTGAGTGGATCGGTGGATTCCTGAAGTTCCCTCACCGCCACACCAGGGGCAGACCCGTTGACAAGCACAAAAGCGGGCTGCTAGCGTCCGGTCGGGACGCACCTGCGCATGGCGAAGCCATCGCACTGCCCCCTTTCCGAGGCCCGCGCTCCGGCGCGGGTCTTCGTGTTTCTACCCATCAACGAACGGCATCGCTGTCGCATTTGCGCGTGCAGGATGCCCTGTATGCCAAAGAGTCCCGCGGCAATTGACAATTCCCGGATTTTCTGAGGGGGGCTCTGCCAAACGGGCTTGTTGGGTTGCCATTTGACGCTAGATGCTGCCGTCTTACGTAGCTCCATCGAAAAACCGCAGCTTCCACCCGAAACTGCAAATTGCATAAATGATTGCTATTTCAGTAACTTGCGCCATTGGACACAGCCTTGTTGACGTGTTAATTTGACTGCGTGAGGTCCGTGACCACGCTCCCACCTCGAAGCTTGGCCGGACTCGACGCCACGCCGCCCAAGCAAGTGGGTAGGGAGCCACGTTATGATCAGGCACAACACGATCAACCGCCGAGAACTGCGGGAAATCGCCGAACGGACCCAGGCCGGGGAAACCGTCGGGATGACGGTAAGACAGCTTCTCCGTCTGTTCGGCACCAGAAGGCGGGGATACCAGGTCCAGTGGTTTATCGACAAGGAACTTCAGAAGTTCGGTCTGGACACCAGGCCGAGCTTCAAGATGCCGAGGGAATATGATGCGATGGTGTGGTTTGTGGTCCGACCGACCGAGGAACAGGTCAAAGCCGCCCTCGGCGAGTTCGAGAAGACGACGCGCGGGACGGATTGGAGACGGAGAGCGCAGACTCCGATCTACGCGGACCGGGTGCGGAAACTCTTGAGGCGCCTTGGACGCGTGAGTCCGACGAAGTAGCGTCGCGGACATCGGTGATGGCTGAGCAGGGGGCAAGATTTGACGTCAGCGGTTCGTCGAATTCCTGACGCTCGATTTCACCGAAGCTCGAGATCATCCACCTCGAACCCGAACCCCCCCACCGGCCCCTCCGCCACAAACGCCAGCCCCGCAATGATCTCTGGCGTGGCCGTCGGGAAGTCTTCCAGCGGGATCGCCACCTGGGTCCACTCCTCGGGAGCGGTGAACGTCACGGTGGGCGGCGGCCCGGCCGGCTCCGCGCTGCTGATCAGCATCACCGAGTACTGCCGCCCATCCCCCCGCGTCCGGAAGCGGATCGCCTCCCGGCCGGAGAAGTCCACGGGCCGCATGGGCTGCGCGCCGGGCATCCAGATCACGCCGGCCCAGGGGAAGGGGACTCCCGGGGCGATCTCGCCGGTGACCACGAGCGCGCCGTCGCGTACAGCTACGCTGGCGGTGGAGGAGCCCCCGGTCAGTTGGTCCGTCGTCACGTCCCATGCACCGAAGCTCGCCTCGAAGCCGTCCTCGAAGTCCGCGATCAAGGTTTCGCCCGGAGCGTGCGCGATCTCGGCCTGGGGCCCGGTCCCTGCGGAGCCGACCGCGCGATCCACCAGGTACCCATCCTTCCAGATCGCGGCGATGTCGTGGCTGCGCGACACGTCTTCCTCGAGGTCGCCACGCACCAGCACCAGATCGGCGAGATGGCCTTCGGCGATCCGGCCGCGCTCCGCGACGCCGACTGCGTCCGCCGCCACCGAAGTCGCCGCCGCCAGCGCCTCCGCGCTCCCCATGCCGGCGCGTGCGAGCAGGCGCAGCTCCCCGTGCATGGAGATTCCCGCCCCGGTTCCCGGGTTCGGGGCGTCCGTGCCCGCGACCAGCCGCACTCCGGCCGCGCGCAGCCTGCGGACGTTCTCCATCGCCACGCGTCCGCCCTCCCCGAGCCCGCCCGGGAAGCGGCCGTCGAGCGTCTGCCGCTGAATCGGCGAGAGCATCGCTTCGTCGGTCTCGCGCACCAGTTCCGCCACCGCCGGGTCATCGGCCGAAACCATGACCGAGAGCGTCGGGACCACGAAGATGTCCGCCTCCGCGAAGCGCCGGGCATCCGCCTCGGAGACGACCTCGTCGCGCCACACGTGCACCAGCCCGTCGGCGCCGAAGGCCATCGCCTCAAGTGCGGTTTCGAGGGTGCTCACGTGCACCACGGCGGCGAGTCCCTCCGCGTGCGCGGCCGCGATGACTGCGGCGACCGTCTCCCCATCGAGCGACGCGATTTCCATGCCGAAGGCGCTGCCGTCCTCGTAGATGATCTTGATCCAGTCGGAGCCCTCGGCCTTGCGCGCCCTCACCCACTCCGCGGCCTCGTCCGGGCCGGTCAGCGTCTCCACGGGGATCCCGTACTGCGTGCCGTGCCCGTCCGGGGCGGTCGCGGTCATGCCGGCGGAGAAGAGGTCCGCCTGGGTGCCGCGCGCCACTTCTTCGCGCGCGGGCCGCATCGCCGCGGCGAAGGCCGGGTCCGTGGACTGGTCCAGCACCGTGGTCACCCCGAAACGGAGCGCGTCCCCCAGCGTCGAGAGGAAGCTGTGCACGTGGCCGTCGATCAGCCCCGGGATCAGCGTGTGGCCCCGCCCGTCGACGCGCGGGAGATCCTCGGGCAGGTCCAGCCTCTGGCCGGCGTGCCGGATCCTCCCGTCCTCGACCCACACGTCCCATCCCTGCCGGAAGGCCTCGCCGTCGAACGCCGTGACGTCCACGATCGCGAACGTTTCCTCGGGAACGCCACGGGCCGGGCCCTCCACCGCCTCCGGCACCGGCAGCGTCGCGAGCACGCCGGTGAAGACCGCGACTCCCACCACGAGCCAGGTCAGGCTGCGGCCAACGAGATGGCGTGCACTCTTCATCGGGATCTCCTCATCGAGAAACTGTCCGCGCGGCGGAACCCGAGCGCCGCCACGGCGAGGAAGACGAGCGTTTCGGCCGCCAGAACCGCCAGGTGCATCGGGACCGGCTGCCCGCCGTCCATCGCGATGACCTTGAGCGCGAGTTGCGCGTGGTGATAGGCGGGAAGCGCGAGCGCGATGTCCTGCATGACATCCGGGAACATGTAGATGGGGAGCCAGAGCCCGGAGAGCATGGCCATGGGCAGGAAGACGAGGTTGACCACGGCGACGGCCGAGCGTCCCTGGGCCCACGCGCCGATCGCCAGGCCCAGGGCGCAGAACGGGATCACGCCCGCGAGCAGCACCCCGGCCAGCGCGAACCACTGCCAGCGATAGAGCGCTACCCCCGCCGCGTGGGCGGCCATCAGGAACAGCGCCGCCACGACCACCGCGCCGAAGATCAGCGCCGCCATGACCTTGGCGAACAGGTAGGCGCCCGCGGGCATGGGCGTGGTCTGCTTCAGAAGCAGGACGCCGGTGTCGCGTTCGTTCGCGAGCCCGGCTCCGAATCCGAAGAGCGCCGGACCGAGGACGCCGAAGACCCCGTAGGTCGCCAGCACGTAGGTCGGCACGGCCAGCGACACCCCGCGCGCGCCCATGATCACGCCGAAGAACAGGTAGAAGATGAGCGGGAACGCCAGCGTGGGGATGGCGAACATGGGCTCCCGCAACACCTCCACGAACTGGAAGCGGGCCTCCAGGAGGTAGATGCGGAAGCGGCGGGTGGGGGTCAGGCGATGGGTGTCGCGAGCTTGCATCGAAGCGCCCGCGCTGGCCGTTGCCGCCCCGCCGGTCATGCCGCGCCCTCCTTACCATCCCGCGTCAGCGCGAGAAACGCCTCTTCGAGCCCTGCGGCCACGACCGTGAGATCCGCTAGCGCCTCGTCGCGGGCGAGCAGCTCCCGGACCAGGTCCTCGGGCCGCGTCGTCAACGCCTCCAGATGCTGCCCTCGCGTCCTGGCCTCGACGACGCCGGGCAGGCTGGCCACTTCATCGGACGCGATCCGCGTGACGCAGCGCACCAGCCGCCCCGCCGTGCGCGACTTGATCTCCGCCGGGGTGCCCTCCGCGATCCGCCGCCCGTTATGGATCACGACCACGCGGTCCGCCAGCGCGTCGGCCTCGTCCAGGTTGTGCGTGGTGAGCACGGTGGTGCGCCCGGAATCTCTGAGCGCCCGGATCTCGCTCCACAGCCGGTGCCGCGCATCGACGTCGAGCCCAGTGGTGGGCTCGTCCAGGAACAGCAGCTCCGGATCGCCCGCCAGCGCCAGGGCGAACATCACCCGCTGCTGCTGACCTCCGGAGAGCTTCCCGTACCTGCGCCGGGAGAGATCCTCGAGGCCCGCCATGGCGAGCAGGCGCGAAGCCGCAATCGGCGCGGGATAGTAGGCGCGGAAGAGCTCGATATGCTCGCGGACCGTCAGATTCGCGGAGATGCCCGAGATCTGGAGCATCGCGCCCCGCCGCACCCGCACCTCCGGCGCTCCCGGAGCGAAGCCGAAGACGCTCGCCGCGCCCTCCTGCACCTGCAGGCTCCCGAGGAGGAGGCTGATGGCGGTGGTCTTGCCGGCGCCATTGGGGCCGAGCACCCCCAACACCTCGCCACGCCGGACCTCCAGATCGAGATCGTCCAGCGCCAGCACCGGTCCGTATCGATGTGTTACGCGGGAAAGGCTGGCTAGGGCAGGGCTATGCGTTACAGCGGCTTGCATAGGGCCAGCCTACGAGCCGGCGGTCGGGGCTGTTTCGGGGGTGGACAAGCCGTTGCGACGCGTGCCATACTGAATTTAGTACGAATAACATATGGAGACGCCACATGCACCGCACTCAGGACACCTACCCGCTGAGCCACTTCCGGCAGCGCACGGGAGAGCACCTCGAGCGGATCCGCGATGGCCGGGTTGAGACGATCACCCAGAACGGCCAGGCCGCGATGGTCGTGATGAGTCCAGAACGGTATGACTTCCTCGTTCACTCCGCCGAACGGGGTCACCTGTGGCGTGAAGCCATCCGAGCCTATAGGGCAGGTGAACGCGGCGTCCCGGCCAACGATGCGATCCACAGCCTGGCGGCTGAGTTCGGCGTGGAGCTTTGAGCTACTCCACACGAGAGCCCCGAGGGATGTCTACCCTCGAGGCTCCTACCTCAGCGTCTTGCTGCGCCCGAAGGCTTGTACAGTAGAGGACGACCTGAGGAATCAGGTGTCATAGGTCGTCAACGTCGGGCCAACGCGCAACGGTCCAACCTGATCCGCTTCCGCGTACGTCCAACCGGGAAAATCAAAAGCGCAACTTTCGTTTTTCCCGTTTGCAGGTCGTCAATCGCCTCCCCTCATACCCGCACCGTCGCCTGAAACGTCGGCGGCCGCCGCACGTTCGTCGCCTGCTCGAACGCGTACGCGAGCCGGATCAGCGTCGCCTCGCTCCAGGCGCGGCCACAGAGCGACATCCCGATCGGGAGCCCGTGGATGAACCCCATGGGCACCGACATGTTGGGATAGGCCGCCATGGCCGGGGGCGTCGAGCATCCGCCCCCACCTCCGCCCGACGCGTCGAGCGGGTCCTGCATGGCGGGAATCCCCGACGTGATCCCGACGAGCGCGTCCAACTGGTGCTCGTTCATCGCGCGGTCGATCCCCT
Source organism: Gammaproteobacteria bacterium (assembly GCA_028819075.1). Taxonomy (NCBI): domain Bacteria; kingdom Pseudomonadati; phylum Pseudomonadota; class Gammaproteobacteria; species Gammaproteobacteria bacterium. Next base: position 101,219 of record JAPPMM010000047.1, on the reverse strand, counting down.
CGTCGCGCGAGAGTCGATGGCTCGCTGCCAGCGCGTCGATGTAGCGCTGGTCGGTCAGCGGCCCGCGCTCCTGGGAGCGCACATGGAGTTCCTGCCCGTAGAGGGCCAGCTCCAGATCGGCGTTCGCCTCGTTGTACTCGATGAGTTCGGCGAGCGACTTGATCGGCGCGTCGGGGCCCAGCGAGGCGAGATAGGCGTTCAGATCCGCCTTGAACTCGTGGTACAGCACCTCCATCTCGTACTCGTTGCCGAAGCGGAGCTCCCCCGGGAGCGTGACCGGATCGACCACCGTCGCGCCCTCCGCGCGCATGACGTCGAGCGCCTCTTCGAACAGGGCGTCGACGCGGCTGTCGAAGCCGGCGTACTCGCGCAGGACGCCGACCCGGGCGCCGCTCAGGCCGGCGGGGTCCAGCGCACCGGTGTAGTCGGTGAGGAAGTTGCCCGCGCTCGCGGCGGTGAGCGGGTCGCGCGGATCCACGCCGACCATCGTCCCGAGCATGATTGTGGCGTCTCGCACGGTGCGCGCCATTGGGCCGGTGCTGTCCTGGCTGTGCGCGATGGGGATCACGCCGCCCCGGCTGTGCAGGCCGATCGTGGGCTTGATGCCGACCAGGCAGTTGCGCGAAGACGGGCCGACGATGGAGCCGTCGGTTTCCGAGCCGATCGTCGCGACCGCCAGGTTGGCCGCCGCGCCCGCCCCGGACCCGGAGCTCGACCCGCCCGGCGTCCGGTCGAGCGCGTAAGGGTTCTTGCAGAATCCGCCCCGGCCGCCGTCCCAGCCGCGGCCGCTCCAGCCCGACGCCCCGAACTCGAACGACTTCCAGCCCGCCCACTCGCTCATGTTCGCCTTGCCGAGCAGGAGCGCGCCCGCATCGCGCAGCCGCGCGGCCACGAAGGCGTCCTGCGGCGCGATCGACCCGGCCAGGGCCGTCGAGCCGGCGGTGGTCGTCATTCCGTCCGCCGTATCGATGTTGTCCTTTAACAGAAGGGGGATGCCGTGCAGCGGCCCCCGGGGCCCCGACGCCTGGAACTCGCGGTCGAGCGCGTCGGCGATCTCGAGGGCGTCCGGGTTCACCTCGAGCACCGCGAACAGCCGCGGCCCCTGCCGGTTCAGCGCCTCGATGCGGTCGAGGTACATCTCTGTGATCGAGCGGCAGGTGTACTCGCCCGTCCGCATGCCCTCGTGGACTTCGTCGATCGTGATCTCGTCGAGGGCGAAGTCCGGCACGCCGCCCGGGGTGCTCTCCTGCCCCGCGCCACCGGGCCCCGAACCAGCGTCGCCGCCCGGGGCGTCGCAGCCCCCGAGCGCGACCAGAGCGCCGGCTGCCGCGCCGGTGCCGAGAAACGTGCGTCGATTCATTTCGGACATGGGTCACCTCATACGGTCAAGCCGGTCTCGCGAGCCGCTTCCACAAGCGTAGCGGCTGAACATCCACGGTGAGTTCAGCGTGACGTTCAGGCAACATCTCCGCGGGTTATCCGGCCCGTCATTCGACAGGCAGATGAGAAATCGTCGCATTTCTACGGTATTTTGTCGCACGCTCATTTGCCAAACCGCTCCCGCGGCGCGACATTTGCAGAGTCCGTAACGGCGGAACAAGGCAGCAGTTAGCTCGAATCACATGAGCCCCGGTGCGATTATCGACCCTTCAGCAACCCGGAGCCGCATGATTACGAAAGCCAACGGGCGGATCCCGCGCCGCGTCGATCGACTTCCTCCGTTCCCGGAGGGGTGGTACTTCATCGCGACCCGCGACACCCTGCTGAAGGAAAAGCTCATCGAGAAGACCTGGATGGGCGAGCAGATCGTCGCCTGGTGCGACGGCGAGGGCCGCGTCTGCGTGGCGGACGCGTTCTGCCCCCATCTGGGCTCGCACCTGGGGCCGACGGCCGGCGGCACCATCCGGGACGGCTGCCTGGTGTGTCCCTTCCACGGGTTCACCTTCGATGCCACCGGCCAGTGCGTGGCCACGCCCAACGCCTCACCCCCCAGGGCCGCGAAGCTGAAGCTCTACGAGACCCGCGAGATCCTGGGCATGGTCTTCGCGTGGTATGGCGCCGGCGGGCGGGCGCCGCAGTGGGATCTGCCGGAGGAGCCCCCCACGGGCGCGGACTGGAGCGGGCTGCGTTCCGCCACCATGCGCTTCCGGGGCCATCCCCAGGAGACGACCGAGAACTCCGTGGACGTGGAGCACCTGGAGTACACGCACGGCTACCGGGATGTCGAACCGACCGCCTTTTCCATCGACGGCGCCTACCTGAAGAGCTGCTTCGAATTCAGGAACGTCCGCACCGTCGCGGGGCTGATCGACATCGTGTCCGAGGTATCGGCCGTCACCCACGTCCATGGTCTGGGATTCTCGTTCGTCGAGGTTCGCGAGAAGACGATCGGCATGGACTCGAGACTGTGGGTGCTTTCGACCCCGGTCGACGGCGAACTCGTCGAGTTGACGCTGGTCAGCCAGTCGCGCGAGGTCGCGAGGCCCGGGCGGTACGTCGTCGGGCTGGGGTTCCTGCCGAGGAAGCTCCGCAACAGGCTGATGAACCGCATCCTGATCTACGAGGAGCGGCGGTTCGTGGCGCAGGACGTGGTCATCTGGGAAAGGAAGCGCTACCAGTCCCCGCCGCGTCTCTGCCGGGCCGACGGACCCATCGGCAAGTACCGCCTGTATTGCCGTCAGTTCTATCCGCAATTAGCTCTAGAGCGACGGGGTGGTCCACGCCGCGCGTGGGCGGATCGAATTGGATCCGGGCATCTGCCGGAGGGGAACGGGACATGATGGAACCGCAGCGTATGGTGAACGTACTGATGATGGCGCATCACTTTACGCTCGAGGTGGCGCCGACGAGCTGCGAGCACCGGATCAGCCCCTTCCCGTCGATGAAGCCGAGCCAGAAGCTGGAGTTCCGCATCGCCGGGAAGGTGTGCGAGGTGCCCGTCTGAGACGCGGATTCTTCCTCGGAAGACGATGATCCGCCAGCCGCCGCCGCGAGCCGATTCGGGAGAGGATTTGGAAGTACCCGGTGCCTACGTCGCGGGATACGAGGCCGCCCGCCAGCACGATCCGGAGCTCGCGGAGGCCTACGTCCGCAACACGATGATCGGCGATCCGCTGGCGGATGCCGTCGTCCGGGATCTTTCGGACCTGGATCCCGGGGAACTGCACCAGACGCTGGCGCAGGCACTGGACAATCCCCACGAACCGCAGACGGGCGCCCCCGATTCCCTCGTCGCGTTCGTCGATTACTCGACCACCGTGCCCGACTGGTTCGACGCCGACATCGCCCGCATGGCCTCGCGCGCCTTTCTGCGAAACTCGGACATCGTCCTCGCGGCCCTGGTGGGCGGCAGCATCGTCGAAGGATTCTCCACCCTGATCAGCAAGTCGTTCCGGATCCGGGGACGGGTCACCAACTCGGGTGTGCGGCGCCTCAAGCAGAACGGGATGCAGCTCGTCGAGCAGTACCTGCCGGGGGGAATGGAGCCCGGAGGGGACGGATGGAGGCTCACCCTGCGCGTCCGGCTGGTGCACGCCCAGTCCCGATACCTGATCAACCAGTCCGATGAATGGGATCACGACCGGCTGGGAGAACCGATCAGCGCCGCGCACGTGCTCCTGGCCGGGGCGGCCTTCTCGGGCCGGCTGATGCGGCACGTGGCCACGCTCGGGGGCGACTTCAGCAGGGAGGAGCGGGAAGCCTACATCCACGTCTGGCGCTACACCGGGCTGCTCATGGGCATCCCGGAGGATCTCATCTTCGACGACGAAGCCTCGGCTTGCCGGGCGTTCGAGATCGGCTCCATGTGCGAACCTCCCGCGGACCTGGACGCGATCATCATGGCCAACAGCATCGTGAACAGCGCGCCCGTCATCATCGGTGTCACGGACCCCGCCGAGCGCCGGAAGATGGCCCGCGTCGTGACCCAGGCGTCGCGGGAGCTGATCGGCGAGGAGCTCGCCGATTCATTCCTGTTTCCCACCCGCAGGCGGAAGGTGATCCCCTGGATGCGGATTCAGAACCGGTCCCGGGGCGTCATCCGCAAGGTGCTTCCCCGTCTGGGGGCGAAGCAGGATCGCGCCCGGTTCGATGCCCTCATGGAGTTCGCCGGCTTCGAGAAGCTGAGGTACTCGTACCGGTTGCCGACCGCGCTGCACGACGAACAGTCGTCGGACTGGTAGCTCGGGCGCTGGCAGTCTGTCCGCCGGAAGGCGCGGGCGCTCGGATGTGGATTCGGGATGCGGGTGGGCCGGGACACCGCCGCTCATCGCAGGCGCCAGCCCACGGTGAGCCGGCGGGGTCGATCCTTGGATATTCTTCTGTCGGGACCCTCCGCAGCGTGTTGCAAACCGACAAATGCAACAAATCGTTGCGCATCCAATGATGCAACAAATCATTGCATTCTCCATGATGCAACAAATCGTTGCTTTCTCCAGAATGCAACACCGTGCGGAGGGGTGTGGACGGAGATGAAGACGCTCACCCGGCGGTCGGCTCAGCGCGGAACGCTGAAGATGCGCCTAGCCCCCGATGCGCCTAGCCCCCGATGCGCCTAACCCCGGATGCGCCTAGCCCCCGATGCGCCTAGCCCCCGATGCGCCTAGCCCCCGACTCGCGTGAACGTGAACGTTCCGATGGGCGCGTCCGAGAACGGGGTCATGCCGCGGAGGCTGCGGATGGGCCGTTTGGGCGAGGAGTCGGCGTTGGCGGAGGTGTAGGTGGTCCCGTCGTCGGTGCCCGAGTCGTAGGGATAGAGGGTGACCTGGAGTTCGTCCACCCACTGCCCCAGGTCGTCCATCAGCGACAGCGCGGAAACGCCCACGAACCAGTCCGGGCTCGGCGCGATCATGGTGACCAGGGTGACGAGGGGGTAGTCCCCCCGGACGACGACGCGGGAGATGGTCGTGCGGGCCGGGCTCGTGCTGAGTCCGGGTCCGCTGATCACGGAGTGGGCGGCGGCCGGGATGTGCGCGCGGATTTCCGACCTGAGCGTGCTGGTCCCTCCCGTCTCGGCCATGCTCTCGATGCCGGGGGTGGCCGTCTCGCCGCTCGCCCAGAAGCGGATGCCGTCGTTGTGCACCGCCCCGATGAGCGGCGAGAAGTGCGCGCCACCCGGGTAGTCGGTCGGGTGGGTGGCGGCGCTCCAGGTGGCGTTGAAGGCTACGCTGTAGACGGCCGAGTCGGGTGGGGCGGGGAGCTCTCCCGCGGCCGCGCGGATGTCGGTCGACACTCCTGCGGCCACCGACGCCGTGAGGGTCTGGGCGCCGGCCGCGTCGCCTAGCGTCCAGGTCGTGGCGGCCAGGCCGGCCGCGTCGGTGGCCGCGGTGGCGGGGTCGGCGGATCCGTGCCCGGCGGCGGCAGAGAAGGTCACGGTGGCGCCCGCGAACGGCGAGCCGCCCGCGTCGTCCACCCTCACCACCACGGCCTCGGCGAGCGTGCTGCCCGCCATCCCCTCCTGCCCGCCCCCCGACACGACCACAATGGCGGCGGGGGCGCGTGGCGGCTCCCCGGGCGGTTCGGTGCCGGAGTCGCCGCAGGCGGCCAGGGCCGCGACGACGGGGATGCTTCGGAGGAGGGGCGGCACGCCGTGGCTGTGGACGGAGGTGCGGGTGACCTCAGGACGGCAGCTCACGCACCTGCTCTGCGATGCGGAACTTGAGGTCCTTGCTCGGCTTCATCGACGGAAAGGGGCTGAACCGGAACTTGTAGTTCGCCGGGGACACCTGGATCGTGAAGTAGTGCGCGACCAAAAGGAGGTTGACGCCCAGTTGCAACCCCATCCACCGGGAGCCGAGGCACCTGTGCGTGCCCAGGCCATAGGGGGCGTACCCCGGGCTGCGGTGCTCATTGCGGGGATCCTTGTAGCGGTCGATATTGAAGGTGAAGGGGTCCGGGAAAACGTCGTCCATGAAGTGCGAGGCTGTCTGGGCGATGGCGACCCGCGTTCCAATCGGTATCTCGTAGTTCTCGACCACCCAGGTGTTCATCACGTTCCGCATGGACATCGGGACGATCGGGTACATCCGCAGGCATTCCTTGATGAAACGGTTGGTGACGTCCATCGCGGAAAGGTTGAGGTCGTCGCCACCCGGTTCGCCGTCTTCGAAGAAGACACCGGCCTCATCCCGGATTCTGGCATAGAGCTCAGGCTGTGACGCCATGGCATAGAGCGCGCAGTTGAATGCATCCCCGAGATACACGCTGGCAACCAGCGCGGCCGACAGGGCGAACCGCAGATTCGACTCCGGTACGAACTGTGGATCGCTCGCGTGCAGGCTCAGCCAGTCATCGGCAAGGCTGCGCGGGCAGCCGGCCCGCTGGGCGGGAGTATGGACGCTGTAGACCCGTTCCAGCAACGTCTCCACGGCCTGCGCCCGGCGCTTCATTCCCGGGGTCTTCAGCATGAACTTGGGAAGACCATTCAGGATGTGGACGTTGAGTGCGCGTTCCTTGAACACGATCAGATCGTCGATGATATCCTGCGAATCCACGCTCAACATGAGAGGAGAGATCTGGCTGTTGATCATGCGTCGGCAAAGGCGTCTTGCCGGGTAGGTGTCACCCACCGTCCAATCCGCCATGTATGCACGGGCCTGACGAAACAACTGGTCTCCCTGTCCTGCCAGCCTCGCGCGCGAGACGCCTGGCGCCATGGACTTGCGAAGCCGGAAGTGGTCTGCGCCATCGAGGGAGGGCAGGACTCCGGACGCACCATAGACTTGCTCGAAGTCGGCGAAATAGTCCCTGGCTCTCAGATATCTGCGCCCGTGCCGATTGACCCGGCGGTTTGTCCGCGGTCCGGCGAGGAAGATCATGGGTTGCGAGAACGGTGGCCGGAGCTCGAACACCGGGCCGTACTCCCTGGCCAGATCCGCGACGAGCGCGGGCAGGTTGCCACTGCGCAGGTGAGGATTCAACAGCAACTTGCGCAGCGGGACACGCGGAATCTGCTTCGCGAGGCGGGACCGCTGAACCACCGGGCCACCGAGGTTGGTCACCACCGCAGCCGCGATCGAGCGGCCGATCAGGTCCATCCTGCAGATGAACTCGATGCGCTCGTGGGCCTCGTCGTCCAGTTGGAATATGAAACGAAAGACATCACATGAGTTCACCAGACAGATGATGATGATGTCTCTCGGGTCGGGGATCTCCTCTGTGAAGATGACCTTGCCGATGCGCGTCCTGATGAACTGGCGTGCGGTGCCTTCCTCGGTGTCGCCGTACAGTTCCGTCTGCCAGACCCTGCGAGCCAGGGTCCAGAACTCGCCGTCGTGATGTTGCAGGATCTTGAGTTCAACCAGGCGGTCCAGCGTCAGATCGATGATCGACTCGGCACGGTGCGCGAGGTGCTCGATCCAGTACTGGGCGTTCCGCTGAACTTGCTCGTCTGCGATTTCCTTCAGAATGGGGTCCAGCGCGGGGTCGCCCGTTTCCGTCGCGTCCACCAGGAACAGTGACTCCATGTCCGTGTCGATGCGCGTCAGGAGCGAGAGTTCCGCGAGCACCGCGCCGATGACGGCGCAATGCAGCCGCCAGCCGGGCACCTGGTGGAAGTAGCCGTTTTCCTCGTTGAGGAGCATCAGGATGAGCTCCTCGGGCAGCGTCAGCGCCTGGGTGGAGACACTCTCTGTCGCAACAGCCAAACCCGAGCTTCCTCCAGCTAAGGTACACTTGAACATGAGCATAGCTTCATGGGCGCGGCTGCGTCAAACGGAATCTGTCGCGAGAAAGCGTCGTTGTGACGCAACACCCGACGATTCTTCGAGGGCCGATCCCCGGATCGCGTCCGCCGGCGGTATCGCGCGCACCGCGGGGTGCCTTGATGGTGCACGGCGAGTACCCAATGAGTATCCTGTCCGTGCGCGTCCCTCGTCCACACCCAGGCCGATCCAGCACAGATGAGTCGGAACTCGAACAACCACGGCGAACCGGGCGGCCCCATTGCCTATATGGCGACCAACGGCGTCGCCGCCAATCTGCTGATGTTCGGGATCATCGCAGCGGGTCTGGTGTCGCTGACCGGTCTCGAGCAGGAGGGATGGCCCGAGGTACCCTTCAACCAGTTCGAGATCTCCGTGCCCTTCCCCGGCGCAACCCCCGAGGAGGTGGAGGAGGCCATCGTCGTCAAGATCGAGGACCAGGTCAGGGGACTCGCCGATGTGAAGGCGGTCAGGTCCATAGCCGCCCCGGGGATGGCGTCCGTCAGGGTTGAAGTCAACTCCGGCACGGACATGGGAGCCAAGAAAGACGAGATCGAGTCGGCCATCGGGCGTATTCAGACGTTTCCGGGCGGAGCCGAGCGGCCCCAGATACGCGAGATGACCAACGCCCAGAGCATGATTCGCCTGGTCGTCTACGGCGACGTTCCCGAGCGCTCGCTGAAGGAACTCGCGTACCGGATCGAAGACGAACTCGCTGCGCTTCCCTCCGTCTCCCAGGTCGCGACCAGCGGAGTGCGCAACTACGAGGTTTCGATCGAGGTGCCGCTACAGCGTCTCAGGGCTCTCGGCCTGACCCTGACCGATATCGCGAACACGATTCGCAGTAACTCACTGGACCTGTCCGCGGGGAGCATCGACACCCGGGAGTCCCAGGTGCGGGTGCGCACCCTTGGCCAGAGCTACGACCAACAGGATTTCGAGGAAATCGTTCTCCTCAGCCGGGACGACGGCACGGTCGTGCGTCTGGGTGATGTCGCCGAGGTGCGCGACGGTTTCCAGGACTCCGATCTGATCGTGCGGCATCAGGGCCGGCCCGCCGTCTTCGTCGAGGTATCGCAGGCCGAGGGCGAAAGGGTCATGAGCGTGGCCCGTGCCGTCAAGGAGCATGTGGCGAACGAGGTGGTGCCTTCACTCCCCCCCGGCGGCGTGGGCGTGACCATCTGGAACGACGACTCCACCGCGTTCACGGAGCGGGCCGCCCTCCTCCTCAAGAACGGGGCTCTGGGGCTGCTGCTGGTGTTGATCGCGCTGGGCCTGTTTCTGGAAGTCCGACTGGCCTTCTGGGTAGCCGTCGGCCTTGGCGTTGCGGGGGTCGGCGCCCTGGCCGCCATGATGGTGTTCGACATCCCGATCCACGCTGTCTCGCTCTTCTCTTTCGTACTCGCCATCGGAATCATCGTGGACGATGCGATCGTTGTCGCCGAACATGTTCATCTGGAACGAATGCGAGGCTCGCCGGGCCCCGTGGCCGCCATCCGCGGTGCGCGGCGGATCAAGGTGCCGCTGATCTTCGCGGTGCTCACCACCATCGTTGCGTTCGTCCCCCTGCTCTTCATTCCCGCGGGGTTCGGAGAAGTCTGGAAGGCGCTGCCCATCATCGTGATCGCCATGCTGGTGATCTCACTGATCGAATCGCTGCTGGTGCTGCCCAACCACCTGTCGCACCATCTGCACGGCCCCGACTGGGCGCCCCGCACGGGCGCGGAACGGTTCGTCGCCCGCATCCAGGGTCGGGTCGACTCCCTGCTGAACAGTTTCATACAGGGCCCCCTGGATCACGGGATGCGGTTCGCGACCGATCGGCCCGGCGTGACGCTCTCCGCAGCCGTCGCCCTCTTCATACTCACCGTTTCCCTGCTGCCGGCCGGCATCGTGCCCACCACCTTCGCGACCGAGGTCGAGGGGGACTTCGTAACGGCCACCCTTCAGATGCCGGACGGAACCACCGCGCAGCAGACGGACGCGGTGGCACGGGAACTGGAGGCGGCCGGTCACCGGGTCATCCGGCGTCTTTCCGAGGGCCGGCCCGAAGATGCGTCCCCGCTTCTATCAGGCGTTACGGTTGTCGTCGGCCAGCGGTCGCGGATCGAGACCGGAGGTCTCAACCCCTCGCCCACCCTGAACCCCGAAGCCAACATCGCCACCATCGAGTTCAAGCTTCTGCCGGCGCAGCAGCGGCGCATCACGTCGGGAGAGGTCATGCAGGCCTGGCGCGAGGAGGTGGGCATCCTGCCCCAGGTGCGCGGGATCACCTTCATGAGCGAGATCTACACGCTGGGCAACCCGGTGGAAGCCGTGTTGTCCCATCCGGATCCGGAGCGTCTGGCCGCGATCGCATCGTCCGTGGTCGATGAGCTCCGTCGAGTGGGGGGTGTCTTTGACATTCGCTCGGACCACACGCCCGGCATCCCGGAAGTCCAGTTGGGACTGCTGCCCGAGGCACGCACCCTCGGCCTTACGCTCGACGCGCTTGCCCAGCAGACGAGAGCCGCCTTCTTTGGCGCGGAGGCCCTGCGGGTGCAGCGGGGACGCGACGAAGTCCGGGTCTACGTCCGGCTGCCCGAGGAGCAGCGCAACTCGATCACCGACGTCGAGAGCTACCTCGTCCGCACGGCAAACGGCGCCGAGGTGCCGGTGAGCCGTGTGGCTTCACTGAGTGCGGCCATGTCGCCGCCGGCCCTCAGTCGCCAGGACGGCCAGCGCGTCGCCACGGTCACTGCCGATGTAGACCCCAATGTGATTTCCGCCGGGGAAGCCAATGGCATCCTGGAGAACACCATCCTCGCGGGACTGGTCGATGCGAACCCTGACCTGACCTACACCTTTGGTGGCGAACAACAGCAGCAGATCGACTCTCTGGGTGCGCTCTACCGCGGTTTCGCGATCGCGTTGCTGATTATCTTCGCGCTGTTGGCCATTCCGCTGCGTTCCTATACCAAGCCGTTCATCATCATGGCCATCATCCCGTTCGGGTTCGTCGGCGTGATCCTGGGCCACTGGATCCTGGGAGTGGCGGTGAGCGCGGAGTCCTTTGTCGGGATATTCGGCCTGGCGGGCGTGGTGGTGAACGATTCCCTGGTCATGATGGACTTCATCGATCAGGAACTCGAGGAGGGCCTTCCGGCGCGCGAGGCGATCATCGAGGGGGCCAAGGGCCGTTTTCGTCCGATCATGCTGACTTCACTCACCACCTTCCTCGGCTTTACGCCGCTGATTCTCGAAGATGCCATTCAGGCGCAGTTCTTCGTTCCCTTCTCCGCCTCGATCGGGTGCGGCATCCTCTTTACCACGGCCATCCTGATGTTCCTGGTGCCCGCGCTTTCCTCGCTGCGCCTGCACTTGACCACCCGGGATGCCTAGCCCTGAAGAGGCTTGCGCGCCAGGAAGCAGTAGAGCGGCGTGAAGATCCCGGTCCTGCCGCCGGCGACATAGGCGTCTGCAGTCCGATCCATGAGTTCGACAACCTCCGCCGATCCCCTGGGGAACACCCGCAGCAACTCGGCCAGCCTGGATCCCCAGAAAAACATCCTGCGACCCATGGGAGCCTGGACGAGAGCGTTGCCGAGCCACCCGCGCCGGGCCTCCATGGGCTGATACCACGGCGTGGCCGGACCGGTCTCGTCGACAGCGAGGTCCGTCGCCTCCAGGATCTCGAATCCCGCGGTTTCGAGGGCCCCGTCCGTCTCCTCGAACGTTGCGATGTCCCGGAGCGCGATGCCGTGCATCAGTTCCCGCTTGATGGCCCGGTGGCGATCGTCGTCGGGGCTGTACTTTTCCGTCATGCACATTTCCTGGCCCCAGAAAAGGGCTCCGGGCTTCAGGACACGGTGGATTTCGGCAAACGCCCGTGCCTTGTCGGGAGCATGGCAGGTTGATTCGATTGCGTAGCCCCGATCGAAGGTCGCGTCCGCGATGGAGCTCATATTCATGAAGCTGCAAGCGAGGCAGTCGATCATGTGATCGAGCCCCGCCTCGGCATTCAGCGACCTTGCCCTGCTCAACTGGACATCACTGCTGTTGATTCCCAATACCCGGACACCGGCCTCGCGGGCGACGCGGCGCATTGGACCCCCGATCCCGCAACCGATGTCGACCACCGTCATGCCTTCACGCAGTTCCAGCTTGGCGATCATCTGCCGCTGGTGCCGGATCTTTGAGTCCTTCAGGCTCTCGCCGGGCGAAAGCGGCGCAAAATGCAGGGATTCTCCCCAACCGAAGACCATCAATTCGCTGCAAAGGTCGTAGTACTCCGTTACGGTCCGGGTGTGGTCGTAGTCGGCTGCGCGGCCATCAGCGGCGAACGCTCTGTCCGTCCATCCTTCGAAACCCCGCACGCGGCGGCTGACGTTCGTGTTGCCGAACGCGGCCTTCAGTCCCCTGGATAGTCGACGCAGATGCATGGCAGGTCCTGGAGAGGCACTGGCGTTAGAGTCGTCCGCAACAGTCGTTGGCGCGAACTAAAGTGGAGGCACACCGTGCCTGCAGGCAAGGGGGACGGCGATGGCGATGGGCGGGCGGCGCCGGGGCGGAGGAGTGCCGCGAGCCCTCTGGTTCCGCGAGGGGGCGCGTTCCGGTACGTTTCGCGTCCCAACTACCTGCGAGAGCTGCTGGAGATGACGACTCGACTGGTTCCCGGCGTTCTGCTCGCCGCCCTGGCGGTTGGCGCGATGCTCGGGCGCCCGGTGCATGGATCCGCACAGGAGCTGGCCAGGGCGCCGGCTGCCTCCCCGGCGTCCCGTTCCCTGTCCGCCGATCGCCCCGATTTCACGGAAGCGGCATCCACCGTGGGCCGGGGTGTTCTCCAGATCGAGTTCGGCTACACGTTCGGCGGAGACTGGTCCGGCGGCAATTCGGTCCAGACGCATACGCTGGGTGAACTGCTGCTGCGCGCGGGCGTTGCGGCGGACTGGCTGGAAGTCCGGGTGGCGGCCAGCCCGGTGACCCGCGTGAGCTCCGAGGGAAGCGGAGCCAGCGACAGCGGGATCGAGGACCTCTACCTGGGCGCCAAGGTCCAGCTCACCCAGCAGGCGGGCCGCCTTCCGGCGCTCGCGCTTCTGCCGCAGATGACCCTGCCCACGGGCAGCACGCTGTTCTCCGGCGGACGCGCGCTGCCGGGCGTGAACCTCGTCTACAGTTGGGATGCGCCCGGAGGACTCTCCCTGGCGGGCAGCACGCAGATCAACATGGCCGCCGGGGATGACGACGGCAGCTACGCCGAGTGGGCCCAGTCGGCGGTCGCGGGAGCCGGTCTCGGAACGCGCGGGGGCGTGTACGGCGAATGGTATGCGTTTCTGCCCACGGGGGCGGATGCCCCGCGGGAACACTACTTCAACGCGGGCCTGACCTGGCTCACAGCCGACGATTCCCAATGGGACATCCGGATCGGCGTCGGGTTGAACGAAGCCGCCGAGGACTTCTTCGCGGGCGTCGGGGCGGCCATCAGAATACGCTGAGCGGGGGCATTCTCATGGCCCGCCACGAGCGACGACTACGCCCCGGCCCGGGCCGGAACGGCGTCCACCCGCACCGTCACGATGTCGGCATCCTGGTACTTGTGGTGATGGACCGATGTCGCGAGATGGCGCAGGAGCCGCAGCGAGATCTCGTGCTCTCCGGGCTCCTCGGCGGCGCGTCCGCCGAGCACGGCCATGCGGTCCTCGATGTTGCCCTCGCCGCTGGCGGCCAGGAACTCCATCTCGACCCCGCCCGAGTCGGTGCGCGCGGTCAGGCGCAGGCGCCGCTGTTCGGCCGACGGCTTGCCCTCGCCCTGTTCGATGAGCAGCAGAAGCGTCTCCTCGGCGGCGTGCCCCAGCCGGAGCCCGGTCTCGGCCCCGAGGCGCTTGCGGCTGGCGAAGCTCTCCAGGAACTCCTGGATCTTCGGCAGCGACTGCACATCGAGCGTCGTCTGCATGCGCACGCGCCTCGGCCCGGTCAGCTCCATGAACGCCGTCAGCACGAGCGCCGTCAGGCCGCCGGCCGTCATGCCGTTGCCGAGCAACTGCTGCAGGAAGGGGTTCAGCGCCGCCGTCGAGATCTCGCCGCTCTGGCACCCGACCCCGACCCAGAACGAGACCCCCACGATCGTGGCCTTGCGGTAGTCCATGCCGTCCTGGAGGACGATCCGGGTCCCCAGCACGAACAGCACGGCGATGATCACCATGGCGTAGGCGCCGATCACGGGATCGGGGATGATGAGCAGCAGCGCCGTCAGCTTCGGAAGAAAGGCCAGCGCGCAGAAGATCAACCCGATGCAGATGCCGACCCGCCGTGCCGCGATCCCGGTGATCTCGACGATGGAGACGCTGCTCGAATAGGTGGTGTTGGGGACGGTGGCGAAGAGTCCTGAGAGCAGGTTGCCCAGGCCATCGGCCGCGACCGCTCCCTGGACCGCGCGGTAGTCCGTGGCCTGCGGCTCCCGCCACGACACCCGCTGGATCGCCACGGCGTCGCCCACGGTTTCGATCGCCCCCACGAGGGTGACGAAGGTGTAGCCGGGGAGGATCGCCCAGAAGGCGGCGCTGAAATCGAAACCCAGCCCCGGCCAGCCGGCAGCGGGCACGCCCACCCACGCGGCCTGCGCGAGCGCGGTGGTATCGATCAGGTCGAACGAGGCGGCGGCCACGCACCCGGCGGCGATGCCGATGATCGGCCCCCAGAGGCGAACCGGCCCGGTGAACTTGAGCATCACTGCGAGGGTTACGGCGAGGGTGGCCAGGACGGTGACGGGCGCCGCAAAGGGTGAGGCGCCGGGCGGGGCGTTGTCCTGAAAATCGAACAGGAAGGGCATCACGTTGACGGCGATCAGCATGATCACGGTCCCGGCGACCGTCGGCGTGATGATGCGGCGCAGAATGGAGAGGCGCCCGGCGAGGAGGAACTGGAAGAGCGACGAGGCGATCACGAGCGTCGTCAGCAGGGCAGGGCCCCCCTGCACCAGCGCGGCCACCGAGACGGCGATGAAGGCGCCCGAAGTGCCCATGATGAGGACGTATCCCGACCCCACGCGTCCCAGCCGGATGACCTGGACGATGCTGGTCAGACCGCTCACCATGAGCGCGCCGAACGCGCCCCAGGCGAGGTACGCATCACTGCTCTCGGCGCTCCGCAGCACGATGGCGACCGTGAGAACGACGCCTCCGAGCGCGAGGATGCTGTACTGAAGCGCGAGCCCGACCGCCAGCGGCCACGGCGGCCTCTCGTCGGGCTGGTAGCGAACGGTGGACCCGGACCCGGCTTCGTGCGATGCCATGCGGTTCTCCCTCCTCCCCGTAGTTTCCTGCCGGTTTGTTGGTGGCCGCCGCGGGCGATGCCCGGGCTCGGACCGCGGCCGATGGTCAAGCGTCGGCCGCGGTCATGGCCGGGATGTAGCTAGCGCGTCGATCCTCCTTCCGACACCGGCCGCGTCTCCGCTCCCTCGCCCTTCACGTACGTGTCGAACCAGTCGACCCAGCGCGCCCACATGTCGAGGTTGTTCTCGATGGCTCGCGGGGTGTGCGACTCGAACGGGTACTCGAAGAGCGCCGCCGTCTTCCCCAGCCCGGTGAGCGCCTGGATCATGCGCCGCGACTGGATGGGATAGGTGCCCGAGTTGTTGTCGTCGGCGCCGTGGTACAGGAGGAGCGGCGTGTTGATCTGGTCCGCCTTGAAGAATGGGGACATCTCCATGTAGACGTGGGGCGCCTCCCAGATGTCGCGCGGCTCGGCCTGGAAGCCCATCGGCGTGAGCGAGCGGTTGTACGCGCCGTCGCCGGCGATGCCCGCCCTGAAGAAGGGGGTGTGAGCCAGGAAGTTGGCGGTCGCGAAGGCCCCGTAGCTGTGGCCGCCGTGCCCGATCCGGTCCATGTCGATCACCCCGAGCCCATCGACCGCGCGCATCGCGGCGTACATCCCGTCGACCATATTTGAAATATAGTAGTCGTTATAGTTCTCGCCGACGATGGGAATATCCGGATATACGAGCGCGTATCCCTGGGTCAGCCATATGTCGGACCAGCGGAGCCAGGTCAGGCGGGTGTACGCGTTATGGTTGCGCGCGCGGATGGTGGCGTTGTTGAAGGCTTCCTCGCTCCTGTACTCGCGGGGATAGGTCCAGAAGATGGCCGGAACCCTGGTGCCCTCGACATAGTCGATGGGGAGCGAAACCCGGCCCTGGATCTCGAGGCCGTCGCCGCGGCGCGTGAACGCGAAGTCGATGCGGCGCGCGGCAGTGAGCTGGGGGAAGGGGTCAACGTTGCGGGTCAGATTCTCCATCTCGCCGCCCCCGGTCCAGAGATAGCTGTCGGGGAAGGTGTTCCTGCCCTCGCGGCTCACGATCATGCGCTCGAGGTCGCGGTCCAGCGGGACCAGCGGCCGGTCGAAGCTGTCGCGCGAGCCCTCGAAGAGCCGCTCGATGGATCCGTCGGCCAGGGAGACCCGGTCGACGAAGGGCTGGGGACGGAAGTCCTCCTTCAGGCCGCCGCCGCGCAGGTAGGCGCTCCCGCCGTCGGTGGACACCCAGGCATGGTCGAGCCCGTTGGCGGTACGCGCGGTGAGCAGGTCGCCGGGGAGCGAGACCGCGTCGGCGGGGTCGTGGAAGGGCACGATGATGTTGGCCCGGGCCCCGTCGTCCAGCGCGAAGTGGGCGAGAGCGCTCTCCCCGTCCCGGCGCACCGAGGCGAAGGCGTGGCGGCCGTCCAGCGAATACGTCACCTCGCTGATCGGGTCGTCGCTCGACGCCACCTCTTCCTCGTCGCCGTCGCCGAAGGGCGCGCGCAGCAGCATGATGCGGTCGGGACGCGGCGCGTCCGAGCCGGCGTCATCGTCGGGGGCGGCGCGATGCAGATACGCGACGCCGGCCCCATCCGGGCGCCACTGCCAGTCGCGCGGGCCGTCGCCCGAGCCGCCGCCGCGGCCTTCGCGCAGCTCCCGCTCTTCGAGGGTCGCCAGCACATCGCCGCTCTCGACGTCCAGCACCTCCGTCACGCGCGGGAAGCCGCTGTAGCTGGCGATGAAGGAGAAGGGCCGCTCGATGCGGGTGGCGATCAGGTGGCGTCCGTCGGGGCTGAGCGAGACCGATTCGTACATCCCCGCGTCCCCGATCGGGCGGGGAGACCGTCCGGGCGCCAGCTCGACGATCTGACTGCGCGTGTAGTACTCGAACAGGTCGGAGTCGTGGTCGCCCTCGAGCAGGAAGGGCATCGTGCGCGTGGGCGTGGCCTCCGAGCGGGTGTGCCGTATGGTGGGCCCGTCGGGCAGGGCGGGCGCGGGAGGTGCGGCGCCTCGGTCCGCCGGCTCCGCGAGGGTGATGATCGATCCGGCGGGCGTCCACTGGAGCATTTCGGACGGCGCCGATCCCTGGCCCCCCGACGAGGTGCCCAGGCTGGCGATCACGCGCGCGTCGCCCGCCGCGGTCACGCTGCCGTCCTCGGCCGACGCGATCCAGACTTCGGTCCGTTCCTCCAGGTGCGCGAGGAAGGCCAGCCGCCCGCCGTCCGGAGACCACATCAGGTCGCTCACGTAGATCCCGTCGGGCAGCTCGACATCCGTAAACGAGCGCTCGCTCAGCGAATAGAAGCGGAACCCGTAGAGCCCGTAGATGTCGAGGTGCCAGGGCCGGTCGGTGGCGGCCCGGAGCTCGAGCATGGCCAGGCGCAGGGTCTCCTCGCCCACCTCCGCGAGCGTCGACAGCTCGGTCGAGAGCGGAATGACGAAGCGGTCGCCGTCCGGGCTGACGTGGTCCAGGGTGGCGTAGTTGGGATCGGTCGCGAAGAGATCCTGGATGGCCTGGTCGGGGAGAATGTATCCCTGATCGATGTCGAGTCCGTCGCGGGAATCCTGGGCGAAGAGCGGCGATACCAGGCAGAAGTGCGCCAGGAACAGGCCGATCGGCAGTGTCCAGGTCGAAGGTCGAGGGCGTCTGTGCGGGTTCATGGTTGGCTCCTGGGAACGGGCGCCGGTGAGGCGGGATGGCGGATTCGGGCTGAAGGTGGCCCACGCGGCGAGGTCGCCGCAAGCCGTTTCAGGAACCCGGAACCCTCCGTGACATATCTTCTGTGGCGGTGTCGCGCCGGGCGCCGTGATGCATGATTCCGACGGCGTCGTTCGCAACGGGGGAGATGGCTTGCCGGAGAACTACGATGTAGTGGTGGCCGGGGCCGGCTTCGCGGGTCTCGCCTGCGCGCGCCAGGCGGCCCGGCGCGGCCTCTCGGTTCTGGTGCTCGAGCGGCAGTCCGGACCCGGCGCCCGCATCCACACCACCGGGATTCTCGTGCATGAGGCGTGGGCCGAATGGAAGGTGCCGGCCCCGCTGGTGCGGCGAATCAACCGGGTCAGGGTCTACACCCCCGCGCACGACCATATCGAGCTCGAGCGGAACGGGTACTTCTTCATGGCCACCGATACCGCCCGGCTCATGCGCCATCTGGCCCGGGAGACCCGGCGCGCGGGTGTCGAGATCCGGTTCGGACAAGGATACCGCGGCGTGACGCCGGGACGGGGTTCATTGCTGCTCCGGGGTTCCGGAGTCACCTGCCGATTCCTCGTCGGAGCCGATGGCGCGCGCTCCGCAGTGGCCGGGAGCTTCGGCCTCGACCGCAACCGCCGTCTCCTGAAGGGGGTCGAGTGGGAATTCGAGCCCGTGGACGGCGTCGCCGACTGCCTGCACTGCTTCATCGATCCCGAGTTTGCCCCGGGGTACATCGGGTGGGTGGTGCCGGGGGTGGCGACGACGCAGGTCGGGCTGGCGCTTCACCGCGACCGGCAGGCCGACCTGCCCGGTTTCGTCGCAAGGCTCGACCCGCTCTTCGGGCTGTCGCGGAAAACGGTGGTGGAGAAGCGGGGCGGCATGATCCCCTTCGGAGGACTGCTTCGCAACTTCTACGGGGAACGGGTGATGCTCATCGGGGACGCGGCCGGAATGGTGTCGCCGCTGACGGCCGGGGGCATCCACCACGCCTGGCGGTTCGGGAAGATCGCCGGAGACGCCCTGGCGGACCATCTCGCGGGCGGGGCGCATCCCGGTCCGGTGGTGCGGCGCGCATACCCGAAACCGGTCTGGAAGCACGCCGCCCGCTGGGGCTACGACCGCCTTCCGGTGGCGCGGGCGCTCGAGGCCGGGCTGCTCACCCGGAGCATGTTCCGAAAGGTGGCGGCGAAGGTGTTCTTCGGGCTGTAGCCGGGCCCCGCCATGCTGCGGTCCGCGGGCTGCTACTCCCCGATCCGCCTGGCCTGCGCCCGCCCCATCCCGATTGAGAGCGCGATCCAGATGCCAGCCAGCGGCACGGTCGACGCCGCCACCAGCGCCAGCGTCATGCCGAGGGCGGCGAAGGTGGCGTCGATCCCGGCGCCCGTCGCATCCCCGGCGCGATACAGGAACACGTCGACCACGGGCTTCGCCTTGTACTTCTCGGAGGGAGTGACGACGCTGAACAGCGTCTCCCGCGAGGGCCGTGAGATGGCGTAACGGGTCGCCCGGTGCACTGCCTGGAAGATCAGGATGACGCCGTACAGGGGCCACACCGCCAGCACCGCGAATCCGGCGACCGTCACCAGCGGCAGGATGGCGAGCGTCCAGCCCACGCCCAGCTTCCTGATGATACGCGTCGTGATGAAGATCTGGGTCAGCAGGGTCGCGAACTGGGCCAGGAAGTCGAAGTTGGCGAAGCTCTCCACCCGCTGGCTGAAGGTGTCGGTGGCCTGCTGGATGATGTTGGCCTGGGTGAAGTAGATCATGGTGTTGGAGATGGCCATGAACACCACCCAGAGCCCGACCCCCAGCAGGTACGGGGAGGCCACCACCGCCTTGGCGCCCTCCCAGAAGGTGCCGCCGATTCGGGTGCTGCCGTCGGGCGCGGCGATGTCGCGGCGACCTTTCGGGAGCGCCTCCAGGCGGGACGCGCGCGACCGGAGGGCCATCCGATCCAGCCACAGCACCGTCGCGATCGCGAT
Source organism: Gammaproteobacteria bacterium (assembly GCA_028819075.1). Taxonomy (NCBI): domain Bacteria; kingdom Pseudomonadati; phylum Pseudomonadota; class Gammaproteobacteria; species Gammaproteobacteria bacterium. Next base: position 81,573 of record JAPPMM010000047.1, on the reverse strand, counting down.
GCAGTAGCAGGCGCAGGCGAGCAGCATGAGCCCGGCGGGCAGGTAGGACGACTCGGTCATCCCGCTGATGATGCTGGTGGCTTCGGCCCCGGCCAGCGCCCCCAGGGTGCCGCCGATGCCGATGAAGGCGAACATCCTCTTCCCCTGGTCCACGTCGAAGATGTCGACCATGAAGGCCCAGAAGAGGCTGGTGGTGAAAAGGTTGATCACCGTCAGCCAAACGAAGAAGGTGTAGCCCACGCCGCGTGCGAGGGCGGTTTCGGTATCGGTGCCGATGAGCCCGCCGCCGGCGCGCACGTCCTGGATGATCAGCCCCGAGAAGACGAACAGGCAGGCGATCACGAAGAGAAATGCCACGGGGATGAAGCGGCGCCGGTTCATGCGCGCCACCACTCCGCCGAAGGCCAGCACCGCCAGCAGCGAGACCATCGAGGTGACGACGAAGAGCCAGCGCAGTTCGTCCATGCCGCGCGCGACGCCCATGGCTTCGCGCACCGGCCGCAGGAAGAAGTATCCGCAGAGAACGAAGAAGAAGAAGATCGCGGAGAGGACGGCGAGAGGGAGCTCCCCTCGTTCCATGTTGAGGAGGCGCGCCGCGATGCCCTGATCCTGCGTCGTCGAGTCTGCCATGCGCCCCCCGATGCTCCGCGACGGTGCCGCCTCGCACCGTGCCTCGTCGACAAGACGAAGCACGCCGGGAGGCCTGGATGGCCCTCCCGGAAGGCCCGGGCGGTGATTGGGGTTCGATGTAGGGAGGGTGCCGGATCAAGTCAAGCCGACGGGCGTCCTCGCACGGGGTGTCGCCATGTGTGAATGGGGCATCTCCGCGAGGGCTCAGGCTACCCCGAAAGGGCGCATTCATGGGCCGTTGGGACGACTTCGGCCGAGTCCCTTTGCGCGCGCGCCCGCTGCGGCTACCATCAGGACTGCGAGCCTTCCATCGCCCATCCCGGAGGTCACCCGATGAAGCTTTCCACCCCGCGCCTTCTCCACGTCCGGAGCCCTCGATCGCGCGTCCGCGCCGGACCCGCGAGCCCTCTCCCAATCGTCCTGCTGGCCCTTCCGCTCGCCCTTTCGTGCGCGCCTGCGGCCTCCGCGCAGGCGCCCGAACTCGTGTTCCTTTCCAACATCACGGGGACCACGGACGGCGACCGCGCCATCACCACCATCGAGGAGCAGACCACGGCCACGCTGGATGCCCTGGGGGCGGAGCTCGCCGGGCACGGGCTCGGATACGAGGACGTCGTCGCCGTCAACGTCTTCCTGCGGGACACACGTCATTTCCAGGGGATGAACGGCGTCTATCGCACCTATTTCACGGAGAATGCGCCCACGCGCGCGACCGTGAGGGCAGACCTGCCCGACGTGGGCGCGCTGATTCAGATCTCGGCGGTGGCCACCCCGGACGACACCGAGGTCATTTCTCCATCGGGGCTGCAGTCGCCGGCGCTGCCCTACTCGTGGGGGATCAGGGCGGGCGATGTTCTGTTCATCGCGGGGGCCACGAGCCGCGATCCCGACACTTACCAGCCGGTGCCGGGCGACGTGCAGGTGCAGACCCGGCGCGTGTTCGGCAACATCGGGATGATTCTCGAGTCGGCGGGCATGGACTACGGGGACCTGGTCAGCTGTCAGGTCTTCCTCGACGACGTGCGTCTCTGGGGCGACATGAACGAGGCCTACCGCGAGTTCGTGACCGCGGACGATCCGCCGGCCCGTGCAGCGGTGCGCGGCGGGCTCATGAACTCCGACTTCCTGGTCGAGATCCAGTGCGTCGCGGAGGCCTCCGACGCGCGCGCGGTGGTTCGTCCCGCCGGACAGGGCCCCGGGCGGGCGCCGCTTTCGCCGGCGATCGATACGGGCGAGCGGCTGTGGCTGTCGGGCATGCTGGCGGCGGGCGAGGACATTCCCGCGGAGACGCGCAACACGCTGAACAGGTTGAATGCAACATTGGAAGCGGCCGGGTTGGATTTTTCCGACGTGGCCAACGTCTGGGTGTACCTCACGGACGTGCGCGACGCGGAAACGGTGCTGGAGGTTCTGGGCGAAGTGATGCCTGACGGGGCCCCGGAGCCGACCGTGGCGGGCCTGCCGCTCGTGGGGCGCCTCGGCGTGGAGATCCAGATGATGGCGGTCCGCTGACATGGGCATGAAGCCGAAGCCCCTCAGCGTTGCCTTGCTGGGCACCGGCCGCATCTCCGAGACCCAGTTGGCGCCGGCTCTGGCCTCGGCCTCCGGGCTTCGTCTGTGGAGCGTGCTGAGCCGGGACCGCGGACGGGCCGCCGACTTCGCGCGACGCCATCGGGCGAGGTCGCGCGAGCCGGGCTACGACCGCCTGGACGAAGTGCTGGCCGATCCGGGGCTCGACGCCGTGCTGATCGCGACGCCGGACGCCCTGCACGCCGACCAGGCGCTGGCGGCCATCGCGGCGGGCAAGCACGTCTTCGTGGAGAAGCCGATGGTGACCTCCTCGGCCGACGGCCGACGGGTGGTTGAGGCCGCCGCAGCCGCGGGCGTGACCGTGGGGGTCGCCTACCACCTGCGCTGGCACGGGGGTCACCGCGCCATGGAGCGTCTCGTCAGGGGAGGGGCGCTCGGGGCACTGCGGCACATGCGGGTGCAGTGGACCTGGCCCGCGCCCGACGACTCCAACTGGCGCGCGGGGTCGGATGTAGGCCGCTGGTGGAGCCTCGCCGGGGTGGGCACCCACTGCCTCGACATGGTCCGCTGGTTCATGGTGCCGGGCTGCGGCGAGGTCGTGGAAGTGCGGTCCGCTACCAGCAACGCGGTGTGGGGCGGGCCCCGCGACGAGACCGCCCTTGTGGCGCTGACCTTCGAGTCGGGGGCCACCGCGGAGTTCTGCTCCTCGGTGCAGTTCGAGTCGCCCTCACGGGTGGAGGTCTACGGCGACCAAGGGTACGTCATCGGCAACCACACCCTGGGACCGCGGGGCGCGGGGACGGTCTTCACCAGGGCCGGGATGGTGCCCTACGTAGTCCAGAACCCCTATGTGGGCGAGCTCGCGGACTTTGCCGCGGCGGTGCGCAACGGACGCCCCCCGGCGGTCGACGCGCGCGAGGGCCTCCGAAACGTGGAACTGCTGGAGGAGATCAACTGATGGCTCGACGATCCCATACGACGGCCGCCGCTCTGGCGGCCGCGCTGGCCATGACCACCTGCGACGTCCCCGCCCCAGCCCCCATCGACGTGGTGGAGGCCACCATCGCGGGCGTGCAGGAGGCGATCTTCTCGGGCGCGACCACCTGCCGCCTGGTGGTCGAGGCCCACCTCGACCGCATCGAGGCCTACGAGGAGCGCATCAACGCGATCACGGTGGTGAACCCGGCCGCCCTCGACCGCGCCGACGAGCTGGACGCGGCGCTGGCCGCCGGCGAGGAGCCGGCCCCCCTCTTCTGCGTGCCCGTGCTGGTGAAGGACAACTTCGACACCCACGACATGGTGACCACGGCCGGCTCGATCGGGCTCGCCGAAAGCGTGCCGCCCGACGACGCGTTCATGGTTCGCCGCATCCGCGAGGAGGGCGCCATCGTGGTGGCCAAGACCAACATGGCCGAGTGGGCCTTCAGCCCGCGCCAGTCGGTGAGCTCGTCGTTCGACACCACCCGCAACGCCTACGCGCTGGACCGCGTTCCGGCCGGGTCGAGCGGGGGCACCGCCTCGGGGGTGGCGGCCAGCTTCGGCCTGATCGGGCTCGGAAGCGATACCGGCAACTCCATCCGCGGCCCCTCGTCGCGCCTGGCGCTGGTGGGCATCCGTTCGACCATCGGCCTCACCAGCCGGGACGGCGTGGTGCCGCTCGCCTTCGACCGCGACATCGCCGGTCCCATGGGGCGCAGCGTGGAGGACGTGGCCCGGCTCTTCAACGCGGTTGCGGGCTACGACCCGGCCGATCCCTACACCGAGGCCGGGCGGGGGCGCAAGGAGGACGACTACACCAGCTTCCTCGACCCGAACGGCCTCGAGGGCGCGCGCATCGGGGTCCTGCGCGCCCTGGTCGATACCGAAGACGCGGACGAGGAGGTCGTCGCCGTCTTCGAGAACGCCCTGGGGGAGCTGGCCGGGCTCGGCGCCGAGATCGTCGATCCCCTCGGCTTCGATCTGCAGGCTCAACTGGAGCGCGAGGGCATGTCCTGCCGCCGCTTCCGGTACGACATGTACGTCTACCTGCAGTCGCTGGGAGACGCGGCCCCGTTCACCGACGTGCTGGCCGTGCTCGAGACGGGGGAGTTCGGGGGCGACGCGGAGAGCGGGCTGCGCCGTTCGGAGGGCATGCCGCTGGACGTCCCCCCGGCCGAGTGGGATCCGCCCTGTCCCGACTACCTCGACAACGAGCAGCGGCAGGGCTACCTGGCCGACCTGACCGAGGCCATGGATGCCGCCGGAGTGGACGCCGTCGTCTACCCCACCTGGCTCAGCCCGCCCGCGCACATCGACCGCGGCAACGAGGAGTACAGCGGCGACAACAGCCAGCGGGTCGCGCCCGCCACCGGGATGCCCGCCATCACCGTGCCCATGGGGTTCACCGAGGGCACGCACCCGGCGGGACTGCAGATCCTCGCCCGCCCGTACGACGAAGGCCTGCTCTTCCGCCTCGCCTACGCGTACGAGCAGGGGACGCACCATCGGCGCGCGCCGCCGGGCTTCCCGGAGCTCGGGCCTCCTTGACCCTGGCGGGATCGCCAGTTAGTCATGATTATGACTAATCCATACCCGTACGGGGAGAAGGGCAATGGTTGCCGTTAACGTGCACGAAGCCAAGACGCATCTGTCCCGGCTGTTGGCGAGGGTGGAAGAGGGCGAGGAAGTCGTGATTGCGCGGAATGGCAAGCCGGTCGCCAGGCTCGTTGCGCACCGGAGCGGAAGGGGCAGACGACGCTTCGGCGCCCTTCGGGGGCGGCTCGTCGTTGATGACCGCTTCTTCGATCCCCTGCCGGAGTCCGAGCTGGCGTCGTGGGAGTCCTGACGACCCTTGCGGATTCTCCTCGATACGCATGCGTTCCTGTGGTGGCTCGCCGGGAGCGACAGGATGTCCCAGACCGCGCGGATCGCGGTCGCCGAACCGGCCAACGCCATCCTGGTCAGTGCCGCATCGGCCTGGGAGATTACCACCAAGCACCGCCTGGGCAGGCTGCCGGGAGCCGATGTGGTCGCGGCCGATGTCCAGGCTTCCATCGAAGACCAGGGCTTTCAGCAGCTCCCGATCACGGTTGCGCACGCCGAACGTGCGGGGAGACTTCCCGGTCTCCACCGGGATCCGTTCGACCGCATGCTGATCGCCCAGTCTCTCGCCCACGATCTCCCGCTCGTTTCCATCGAGTCACTCTTCGACGGATATGGCATACGGCGCATCTGGTAGCAGCGCCCACCAGCGGTCCGGAAGGTTGAGGTGAGCGCACGATGATCCGCCGCGTCCTCGAGCGCACCTTCGGCTATTCCGGGTTCCGGGGGCAGCAGGAGGAAGTCATCCGCCACATGGTGGACGGGGGCGACTGCCTGGTGCTCATGCCCACCGGCGGCGGCAAATCGCTCTGCTACCAGATTCCCGGCATCGTGCGCGAGGGCACGGGGGTCGTGGTCTCGCCGCTCATCGCCCTCATGCGCGACCAGGTCGAGGCGCTCCGCCAGTTGGGGGTGCGCGCCGCCTGCCTGAACTCCTCCCTCTCCTACCGGGAGGTGCTGGAGGCGGAAGCCGCCGTGCGCGCGGGTCGGCTGGATCTGCTCTACGTCGCGCCCGAACGCCTGCTCGGCGAGCGCACGCTGAACCTCCTGGCCGAGGCCCGGCTGTCGCTTTTCGCCATCGACGAGGCGCACTGCGTGTCGCAATGGGGGCACGATTTTCGCCCCGAATACCTCCAGCTCTCCGCGCTGCGCGAGCACTTTCCCGACGTGCCCCGCATTGCGCTCACCGCCACCGCCGACGAGCTGACCCGCCGCGAGATCGTCGACCGCCTCGGGCTCCGGGACGCCCCCGTCTTCGTGAGCGGCTTCGACCGCCCCAACATCCGCTACAGCGTGGTCCCGAAGAACAATGCGCGCGCCCAGTTCCGGCGCTTCCTCGACCGGCGTCACCGGGGCGACGCGGGCATCGTCTACTGCCTGTCGCGCAAGAAGGTGGACGCCACCGCGGAATGGCTTCAGGGCGAGGGAGTCGACGCTCTCCCCTACCACGCGGGGCTCGGGGCCGCCGAGCGCCGGCGCAACCAGGACCGCTTCCAGCGCGACGAGGGCGTGGTCATGGTGGCGACCATCGCCTTCGGCATGGGCATCGACAAGTCCAACGTCCGCTTCGTGGCCCATCTCGATCTGCCGAAGAGCATCGAGGCCTATTACCAGGAGACGGGACGCGGGGGACGCGACGGGCTGCCGGCCAGCGCGTGGATGGTGTACGGGCTGAAGGAGGTCGTGACCCTGCGCAACATGGTGGAGGGATCGGACGCGGGCGAAGCGCGCAAGCGACTGGAGGTGCGCAAGCTCGATGCGATGCTGGGCTACTGCGAGCTCACCACCTGCCGCCGCCAGACGCTGCTCGCCTACTTCGGCGAGACCCTCCGCGAGCCCTGCGGCAACTGCGACAACTGCCTGACTCCCGTCGATACCTGGGACGCGACCGAGGCGTCGCAGAAGGCCATGTCGTGCGTGTACCGCACCGGGCAGCGGTTCGGCGTCGTGTATCTCATCGATGTCCTGCGGGGCAGGGAAACGGACCGCATCCAGCGCTTCGGGCACGACCGCATTCCGACCCACGGAGTGGGCGCCGATCTGAGCCCCTACGAGTGGCGCTCGGTGTTCCGCCAACTGGTCGCGCGCGGCCTGCTCTGGGTCGACATGGAGGGGTTCGGCTCGATCCGGCTCACGGACGAGAGCTGGCCTGTCCTGCGGGGCGAGGCGCAGGTGCACATGCGGAGGGACGTGCGCCCGCCGGCTGCCGCGCGCAAGCGCAAACCCCGGGCCGAGCAGCCACCTCCCGATCCCGCAACATGGGACGAGGGGCTGTGGGAGGCGCTGCGCGCGCATCGGCTGGAACTCGCGCGGGCGCAGGGGGTGCCGCCGTACGTCATCTTCCACGACGCCACCCTGCGCGAGATGGTCGAACGCCGTCCGGGAACGCCGGAGGAGCTGGCCGGCATTACCGGGGTGGGCGAAACCAAGCTGGAGCGTTACGGTGAAGACTTCCTGGGCGTGATCGCGAAAGCGGAGCAAGGGGGCGCATGAAATACGACTACCACGCGTTGCGCGGCGATTTCTTCGGCGGGGTGACCTCCGCCATCGTGGCGCTTCCGGTGGCGCTGGCCTTCGGCGTGGCGTCGGGGCTGGGCGCGGCCGCCGGCCTCTACAGCGCGATCGCGGTTGGCTTCTTCGCGGCGGTGTTCGGCGGTACGCGCTCGCAGATCTCGGGTCCCACCGCGCCCATGACCGTCGCCATGGCGGCGATCCTCACCACGCACTCGGCCACGCTCGCGGAGGCCATGATCGTGGTGATCATGGCCGGGCTGCTGCAGATCGCCATGGGCGCGCTCAGGATCGGCCGCTTCGTCGCGTACACGCCGGCGGTGGTCGTGTCCGGCTTCATGTCCGGGATCGGCATCATCATCATTCTGATCCAGAGCATGCCGTTCCTCGGCCTGCCCCCGGTCGCCGGTGGAGCGATGGGCGCGTTGCGGGCGCTTCCGGACGCGCTGGCCAACCTCGACCCCGGCGCGGTGGCGGTCGCCGTTATCACCCTGGCGGTCGCGGTCGCCTGGCCGCCGCGGCTGAGGAAGCTGGTTCCGCCGCCGCTGGTGGCGCTGGTGGCGGGCACGGCGGTCGGAGTTCTCTGGCTCGGCGGCATTCCGGTCATCGGCGAGATCCCCACGGGGATGCCGACGCTTCAGTTCGCACTTCCCTCCGCGGCGTTCCTGGTGAGCGCCCTGCAGCCGGCCCTGATCCTCGCGATCCTCGGCTCCGTGGACAGCCTGCTCACGTCGCTGGTGGCCGACTCGATCACCGGCACCCGCCACAAGGCGAACAAGGAGCTGATCGGGCAGGGCATCGGCAACATCGCCTCGGGGCTCATCGGAGGGCTGCCGGGCGCCGGGGCGACCATGGGCACGGTGGTCAACATCCGTGCCGGGGGCAGCACTCCGTTGTCCGGGGCCCTGCGCGCGGTGCTGGTCCTGGCCCTGCTCCTGGGCCTCGGCCAGTACGTGGAGCCGATCCCCCACGCGGTGCTCGCGGCCATCCTGGTGAAGGTGGGGTGGGACATCATCGACTGGCGCGTCCTCGTCCGCGTCAATCACCTGCGCCGCGAGCACATGATCGTGATGCTGGTCACGCTCGGACTGACGGTGTTCGTGGACCTGATGACGGGGGTCGCGATCGGGCTGATCGTCGCGGGAATGGCGCACTCCAGCCAGCTCGAGCACCTGGAGCTGGACAGCGTGGTGTCCGTGCCTCTGCTCGACCAGATGTTCTTCGGCGAACACGAGGATCCGGCGTTGCTGGACTGGTACTCGGCACGGGTAGGGCTGGTGGCCCTGAAGGGGAGCTTCACCGTGGCCTCCGCGCACAAGCTGGTCGCCGTGATCGGGGGAGACATCAAGGAGCACGAGGTCACCATCTTCGACTTCACCGCCGTGACCTACCTCGACGACAGCGCCGCCATGCTCATTCGCCAGCTCCTCGACGTCGCCGAGCGCGAGGAGACCGATGTCATCGTGATGGGCCTCTCGGGTTCGCCGGCCGAGACCCTGCGAACCCTGGACATCCTGGACGGAGTGCCCCGGAAGCATAGGGTGCGGACGCTCGACAGCGCGCGCGATGTCGCGATCGAACTCCTCAAGAAGCGCGATTCGGGTGCCGGACAGCTGATCGGCTGAGAGTGGTCTAACCCCCCGGCGGCCAGCTCGGCAGCGCCCGCCCTGTGGTCCACGGCACGCCCGCCTCCTCCAGCCGCCCCTCCAGCGCGGGAAGGTCGGTCTCCACCAGCCGCTGCAGCTCGGGGTACATGGTGCTGAACGCCTCGCGCGCGACGCGGTACTGCTCGCGGTGGGTGCCCGTGGGTCCGTGGGTGCCGTTCCAGTGTCCGCGCACGACCTGGTTGACCCGCCCGGCGATCCCCGGCAGGTCGGGTTCGGCGCGCGACGTGCGCGTGCGTGAGCCATCGAGCGCTTCGCGCAGGTCGAGCAGGCGGAGCTCCAGCGCCCGCGCCTCTCCCATGAGGGCGGCCGGCGCGGCGGGCCAGCGCTCGAGTGCCTGCTGGACCGCGCCGATGCGCTGGGCGGCCCCCGCGGCCGCGCGCTGCGAACCGGTGACGGCGCGCAGGAGTTCGCCGGTCTCGCGCTGGAAGGCGAGCACGACCGCCCGGTCCTGGGCGGCGATGGCGGGCTTGGTCAGCGGGGCGATCTCGAAGGAAACGGGACCGGCCAGTTCGGTCACCTCGCCGTCCACCCGCTGCGCCAGCGACACCGTGTAGCTGCCTGGCAGAGCCATCGGCCCGTTGCCGCCCCCGAAGCCGCCCCCGCCACCTCCGCCGGTGACGGGCGTGTACGCGGGGTAGCGGTAGTTCCAGACCGCACGGTGAACGCCGCGTGACGTCGAGCCGTTGACCACGTTCACCACCTGTCCGCCCTCATCGCGCACGGTCAGGTACACGCGCGGCGCCTCCTCGCGGTCCTCCTCGAGCAGCTCTTCCCACGACGGATACGGGGTGTCCTCGCCCCGGCCCGCGGCCCGCCGCTCCTCGGCCTGCCTCTCGGCCCGCCGCGTGCGCAGCGTCTCGCCGACCCAGTAGGTGAAGGTCACGCCCACGGGCGGATTGTCCGCCGCATAGAAGTTGGCGCCGTTCGCTCCGCCGGGGTTCCAGGGCACGTACATGTCACCATCGGCCACCTCGAACAGGTGTCCCGCGGAGGCGAGGATGGGCTCGGGTCCCCGCGCCAGCTCCCGCAGCGGCGTATAGTCGTCGACTACGTAGAAGCTGCGCCCGAAGGTGGCCGCCACCAGATCGCCCTCCCGCTGCTGGATCTCCAGGTCGCGCACGGCAATCGTGGGCAGCCCGCTGGCGAACTCCATCCACGACTCGCCCCCGTCCACCGACACGAAGGCCCCGAATTCCGCCCCCAGGAAGAGCAGGTCGGGCTCGACGTGGTCCTGAACGATGGAGAAGGACGGGCTGTTGTCCGGCAGCCCGCCGGTGATCGCGGTCCAGCTGCGTCCGCGGTCCTCCGACTTCAGGACATAGGGGCGGAAGTCGCCGCGCTTGAAGTTGTTCACCACCGCAAAGACCGCGTCGGGATCGTGCAGCGAGGCCTCGACATCGTGCACGAAGCTCGTGTCCGGCACGCCCGGAAGGCTCGCGATCTCGCGCCAGGTCTCGCCTCCGTCCTCGGTGACCTGCACCAGGCCGTCGTCCGTACCGACATAGATCAGTCCCTCGACCAGCGGGGACTCGGAGATGGCCACGATGTGCCCGAACACCGACGTCGACCGGTTCTTGCCCACCGCGTCGACGCTCCACACGCGCCCCATCACCTCCAGCTGGTTGCGGTCGATGTTGCGCGACAGATCCCCGGAGATCGCGCGCCAGCTCGAGCCCTGGTCGTCGCTCCGGAAGAGGATCTGGGCCCCGAAATAGAGCCGGTGATTGTCGTGCGGCGACATGATCAGCCCCGCGTCCCAGTACCAGCGCAGCGGCGGTCCGCCGGGATCGGCCTGGGGCTGAATATCGAGCCGCTCCTTGCTCCCCCGATCGAAGCGCGACAGCACGCCGTGCTGCAACTGTGAATAGATGATGTCCGGATTCTCCGGATCGATCACCGGATCGAAGCCGTCGCCGCCCAGCGTCACATACCAGTCCGAGTTGCGGATGCCGCCCCCCAGCGTCTGCGACGGCCCGCCCATGGTATTGTTGTCCTGCGTTCCCCCATAGACATAGTAGAAGGGTTCGTCGTTGGAGGTCGCGACCTTGTAGTACTGGGTGAGGGGAAGATTGGTGAAGTGGCTCCAGTTCTCCCCGAAGTCGAAGGTCTCGTACAGTCCGCCGTCATTCCCCAGAATCAGATGCTCCGGATCGTCCGGGTCGAATGCGAGGGCGTGATGGTCGACGTGCACGCTCTGAGTGGGCAGCCGCCTCCAGGTCTCGCCCCCGTCGTCGGACATCTCCAGGAAGGTGTCCATGGCATAGATGCGGTCGAAGCGATGCGGATCGGCATAGAGTTCGTGATAGTACATCGGCGCGGTCGACTGGTAGCGTGACGTGCGGCTCCAGTTCTCGCCCATGTTCTCCGAGCGGAAGGTCCCGCCGTCGTTCCCCGACGCCTCGACGATGGCGTAGAGCACATCCGGGTTGATGGGAGAAATCGCCATCCCGATGCGTCCCTTGTCCCCGGAGGGCAGCCCGCGGTTGATGGCCCGCCAGGTCTCGCCGCCGTCGGTGGACTTGTGGATGCCCGAGCCGGGCCCCCCGTCGATCATGGTCCACTGATGCCGGCGCCGCTGCCACGAGGACGCGTACATCACGTCCGGGTTGCGCGGATCGAAGTAGACCTCGTTCACGCCCGTGTGCTCGTCGATCTCGAGCACCAGCTCCCAGGTCTCGCCCCCGTCCCGCGTGCGGTAGAGTCCGCGCTCGCCGCCCGCGTTCCAGAGCGGCCCCTGCGCCGCCACGAGGACGGTGCGCGAATCGTCCGGATGCACCGCGATCATGCCGATGTGCCTGGAGGTCTCGAGTCCCATGTTCGTAAACGAGCGCCCCCCGTCCACAGACTTGTACACGCCGTCGCCGTAGCCTACCGAGCGCTGGCCGTTGTTCTCGCCCGTGCCCACCCAGAGGGTCAGGTGGTCGTTCGGGTCGAGCGCGATGGCCCCGATGGAGTACGAGCCGTAGTCGTCGAAGATGGGCGTCCAGGTGGTCCCGGCGTTGGTGGTCTTCCAGACGTTCCCGGAGGAGGCCGCCACGTACCAGGTGCTGCGATCGGTCGGGTCGATGGCGATGTCGGCGATGCGCCCCGATGCGACGGCGGGTCCGATGCTCCGCCACCTGAACGACGAGAGCAGGCCGGAGTTCAGTTCCGCCGGGGCGTCCGCGTCGGATTCCTGGGCATGGAGCGCGCCGGGCACGCCCCCGGCCGTGGACGCTGCCGGCAGCAGTGCCGTAAGCAGAATCAGGACCGACAGCGCCGGGAAGCAGCGGAAGAACACGCGGCCGGAGTGCGAGAACGCCTGGCGGGTTCGGAGACGGAGGTCGTACATCGTGTATTCCTTGGGGCGGTAGTGTGTAAGGACGGAAAGAGTGTAGACGGGGGACGCCCCGACCGCCAAGTTGCCGGTACAGCATCCGTCTTCGACCAGGATCGTGAATCATGTCGGCCAGAGTATTCCGCCGCGGCGTCATCGTGCTCATTCTCGCATCTGCGAGCCCCGGCCTGCCCGTGAAAATCAGTCCGGACGGGGGCATCCCGTCACCGGCGGCGCCCCTTGCCGCCCAGACCCCGGAGCAGCGCTACCGCGACTGGACCCGGCTGGAGTTCCGGGCCCAGGAGTACGCATACCGCCGCGCGCGCATCCTTGACGGCCTGCGCGCCAGCGGGGGCGGGCTCCTGCTCACGCCCTCCTCCGACGGGCTCACCCACGGCGAGACCTTCCGCCAACTGGAGGACTTCTGGTATCTGACCGGCCTCGAAATCGTGCATTCGATGCTGGTTCTGGACGCCGGGCGCGACCGCTCCATCCTCTTCATGCCCCGGCGGGATCCGCGCTTCGACAATCCGGGGCGGCCCAACGACTTCCCCGGGCGCCCGCTGTTCGACGACTATCAGCTGCGCAGCATCGCGGGCATCGACGAGTACCGGGATATCGACGACTTCGACGACTTCCTCCGGCTTCGGGTGCGCGGCGGAGCGACCCTGAGGGTGAACGCGGGCTCGACCGGGGAGATCACGCCCCCGGCCGTCCCACTGATCGGAAGCCTGGATGCGACGGCTTCGCTGATCCTCCGGTTGAGCACCGATTATCCTGACGCCGCAATCGTCAACGCCTTCGACGTCGTCGCCCGCCTGCGCATGATCAAGACCCCGGCCGAGATCGATCACATGCGCGTCGCCGCCGATGCGACCATGGCGGGGATCCAGTCGGCCGCCTGGCGCATCCGTCCCGGGGTCGACGAGCGCACGCTTCAGGGGGAATTCGAGAACACCTGCCGCACCTTCGGGTCCCAGTCGCTGCCCTTTACGCCCATCATCAAATCGGGCCCCAACAGCCTCTGGCCCTGGCGCGTGCTGGCTGCCCACTACGACCGCCGCAACCGCAGAATGGAGGACGGCGACCTGGTCATCTTCGACGTCGGATGCGAGGTGGACGGCTACATCAGCGATGTCGGGCGCACCTTCCCGGTAAACGGGACGTTCACGGACGTCCAGCGGGAGAAGCTGCTGGTCAGCACGCGGGCTGCCGACGCGATCATCGAAGCCGTCCGGCCGGGCGTCACCCTGCGCGACCTCACCAGCGTGGCCTACGCGGCCATCCCCGACGAAGAGGAGCCCCACATGCAGACGGGTTCGTTCTTCGGCCACCACATCGGCCTCTCAGCGGGCGATCCCGCGCTGATGGACGAGCCGCTCGCGCCCGGCATGGTGTTCACCGTCGAGCCGTGGTACTACAACCACGACATCGGCGTCGCGGTCTTCGTGGAGGACGTGATCCTGGTGACCGAGGACGGCGCCGAGGTGCTGACCGCCACGCTGCCGCGATCGCCGGAGGAGCTGGAAGCGCTGATGCGGTGACCGGCGCGCGGCCGACCTATGCTTCGCTGGCGGTGAACAACAAGAGAAGTATCAACAAGAGTGCGGCGGGCATCCACGCGATGGCGAGTGGCCCGGGGGACGCGAGACTCGGGAGTTCCCACCCCGCGATGCCTGCGCTCGTCAGCCACTCCCGAAGCGACCTCCAGGCATTCCCCGGAAGGGGTGCGACGATCATCCCCAATCCGATGGCCGACGCCCCGCTCGCAATCACTATCGGAAGCAGTGTGCGCCACGACTCTTCCGACCGCCTGCGAATCCGGGCCTTGAGCCAGATCAGGTAGGGGTCCGGCAAGGGAGCCGGTGCCGAATCCACGGTTTGGCCGAGCTCGATCATCCATCGAATCGCGGTGCTGGATTCCCTGCACGAGTGGCATCGCGCCACATGAGCCGTCAGCTCGTCGCTCCATCTTCCCGCCCGTGCCGCCTCGATCACGGATTCCCCTCTGGGGCATGGATCCGTCATCATCGCACCTCCTCCGGGCCCCACCCGTGGCCCTCCAGAATCCCCGCCAACCTCTTGCGCGCCCGGTACAGCACGACGCGGACGCTGTTCTCCCCGATGCCCATCGAACCAGCGATCTCGCGGTGGCTGGCCCCCTCCACATACGCCAGCCAGAGAAGCATCCGTTCCCTCACCGAGAGCCGCGCGAAGAGCCGCTCCATGTCGAGAGCCAAGTCATGTCTCGGGCTCTCCGAAGCCGGCGAGTTCCATCTCCGTTGGTGTTTTCGCTCGCGACCCACTCTTCGCCCGTGGTCGGCAACCAGCGTCCGCGCCGTCTTGTACAGGTAGGACCGTACCTGCCCGATGGCTGCATCCTTCATGTCGGCGCGAAGCAGGCGGTAGTAGGCTTCCTGCAGAACATCATCTGCCAGCGCCGAATCCCTCACCGCAAGCTGCAGGTACGCTCGAAGCCGCGGCGCCGTACGCTCGTAGACCTGGCGGAACGCGGCTTCGTCCTCATGCATTCGCTACTGACGCCACTGGTCAGACAGCTTCTTCGAGATGATGGCCGCAGCGATGAGACCGACCCCGAGCGCCGTCGTCCCGACGCCGGGGTAAAGAAAGCCGTCCTCCCATATCATGAGTACGAGGAAACCGAGTCCCAGAACGGATGAGACGACTCCCGCGGAAAGAACGACCAGCATCATGCGATGCGGGTCGGACTCGAACTGACCCAGGAACTGCTTCCCGTCGTCCGTTTCGATGAACTCCGCGAGTTCGCGGCCCGACTGGAACTTGGCCAGCAACTGCTGCTGGGTTTCGGCCTGCCTGGCCAGTCGAGCCTGATTCACCCTGGCCCTCAGCCAGACGATCCCCACGACGGCTGCGAACAGCCCCAGCGTCATCACTATGTCCTCGAACGCGCTCCAGTTCACCTGTCACCTCTCGTCTCGTGCTTGCGGGGCCATCGTCCAACGGATCGTGCCGGGGCGGCGGGAATACCCCGTTTCTCCACCGCCGGGGATCCGTTTCTCCACCATCTAGAACGTTCGATGCACGCAACCGGTTAACATCTGCGGCAGAACAGGCGGGTGGCGAGGGTGCCTGATCCCGTCAGCAGTGGTGCGAGGTCAAGCCCCCATCACGGCCGGATACACCAGCTCGACCGTGCCGCGCGCGCAGGCGCGAGCCTGGACGGCGTCCTCCCGCGAGTAGAACCCCGAAGGCGTCAGGTCTTCGGCCCCGTGGAACGCGAGCTCCCGGTCCCGCCGCAGGTGCCGGGACCATTCGGCCAGCGATTCGACCTCGCGCTCGATCCTGGTGGGCAGGCGATCCCGCTCCGCGAGCAATACCTCGGAAACGTCGTGCACCCGGG
Organism: Gammaproteobacteria bacterium; assembly: GCA_028819075.1. Classification (NCBI taxonomy): domain Bacteria; kingdom Pseudomonadati; phylum Pseudomonadota; class Gammaproteobacteria; species Gammaproteobacteria bacterium. The sequence continues at coordinate 65,957 of JAPPMM010000047.1, read as the reverse complement.
GCGGGTCGATTCCGCGGAATCGCAGCAGTCCCTTGAGGGCGAGTTCGACGATCTCCTGCGACTCGCGGACCACGTCCGCCCAGCTCTCTCCCTCGAAGAGAACGTCCAGGGCCGCAAGCCGGATCTTCGCCCGCCGGAGATAGTCGGGGGCCAGCCCGGGGTTTCGCATCAACCGGCCCGCACCCAGTACGGCTGCCCTTCCGCGAAGCGGCGGACGATGTCCCCGTCCGCGATCCGTTTTCGCACCTCCGCGAGTCGCGTTGATACCTCGAAGCCGCGCTCGAACAGGATGACGCCTTCGGTAGCGACCTCTCCCCACAGGCCGGAAGGCACCTTCCCTTCGGGCAGTAGATGGACGAAATGGGCCTCCACGTCGAGGCCTTGCCAGGAGAGTCGGGGGGCGTCGTCCCAGCGCCGGTACAGCCTTCGCGAAACGGAAAGATTGTCGGCTGCAATCAGGAGAACATCGAAATCCGACGTCGAATCGTGCTCGCCACGCACCCACGATCCGAAAGCCACGACGCCGACCAGTGCTTCGCCGAGGATGGATGCGGCCCGCTCGACGATTGCGGTGGCTTCCTCGTCCAGCCAAACACCAGGCGCAGCCAGTTTGCGGGCGCAGTATTCGTTAAGGGACGTAGCCGACGAGCGCGCCGCTTCGCGCAGCGTGCCATGGAGCCCGGGATCGATGCGGAGGACGAAGCGACCAGAGGGGGCGCGGGACTCGCGGGGATCGACAGTAGTATCAGACGACATGTCGAGATGATACTACGTGTTCCCGATGCGATCAACGGAATCCGCGTCCCAGCGCTGCTCCGCCTCGTCATCGGCGAGTCCGATCCGATGTTCCCGGGATGTGCCCGACAGGATTCGCTTCTGGTGCGGGACGATGGCGACCGACAGGATCGCCATGGCGACTGCCGCCGCGATCACCTCCAGAAAGCCTCCGAACTCCGTTCCCAGGAATCCCCCGAAGAACCCGCCCACGCCCTGCGCCGCGCGAACCCATCCTCGCGACGAGCGGCTTTCAGGGTGGCTCGGCGGCCTGCCGGATTCCACCCGGTGACGTGCGACCAGCAGCAGCCAGAGCCAGACGGCCCCCAGGAATGTCGTCACTCCGAGCATCGGCGTCCGCCCAAAAGTGCCTTTGATGTTCAGTCGAGAGGGATCACATGCTCGCTCAGGCGGCCTTGCGTCCGACTCGCGATGACACCCACAACCCCTTTACTATGCCCATCAGAGGCAGCCGGGCCAACCGGCACCCGAGCATCGACCCGTTTTTTTCAGGAGGAGTGGCATGCTCAAGCGATCCTTGCTCATCGGCGGCGCGATCACCCTGTTCGCTTTCGCGGGCCCCACCGAGGCCACCGCCCAGGACCCGTCCGGAAGCCTGTCCGCCGACGGCATGTTCACCGTGGCCCTCACCGGAGACGCCATCATCACGCGGCGGCTCTCCCCGTACAAGGAACCCCAGTACCTCGACATGATCGAGCTCGTGCGGAGCGCGGACGCCTCGTTCGTCAATCTCGAGGTGCTTTTCCACGACTACGAGCCGTATCCGGCCGCCTCCAGCGGCGGCACCTGGATGCGCGCGGACCCGAACCTGGCCAGCGAGCTGGTGTGGGCCGGGTTCGACATGGTGTCGATGGCCAACAACCACACAGGCGACTATTCCTCGGACGGACACCGAATCACGCGCAGGCACTCGGAAGCGGCGGGGCTGCTCACCGCGGGGACGGGGGAGAACCTGGCAGAGGCCCGCGAGGCCCGCTTCCTCGAGACGCACGACGGCCGCGTCGCGCTGATCTCGGTGTCGTCGGCCTTCCCGCCCCACTCGGTCGCCGGTCCGGCCAAGGGCGGGGTGCGCGGACGTCCCGGGTTGAACCCGCTGCACGTGATCACCACGCGCTACGTGGAGCGGGGACAGCTCGAGGAACTGCGCCAGTCGGTCCAGGGCATGGACCTGGAGGCGCTTGGGCAGCGGGGCGAACTCGGGGCGCCCGGCGAGCCGCTCAACCTGTTCGGCACGGTGCTTCATCCGGCCGACGAGTCCGGCATCGACAGCGATCCCGATCCCGAGGACATGGCGGAAATCGCGGCGGTCGTGAACAACGCTTCGCGGCTGGCCGAGTACGTGGTGGTGACCATCCACGCGCACAACCAGGGCCCGTACCTGAAGAAGTTCGCGCACGCGATGATCGACGCCGGCGCGGACGTGTTCGTGGGGCACGGACCGCATTACCTGACCGGCATCGACATCTACCAGGGCAAGCCGATCCTGTACTCGCTGGGCGACTTCATCTTCCAGAACGAGACCCTGCTGCGGCTGCCGTACGACAACTACGCCGGTCTGGGACTGGAGGGCGATCCCAACGCTTGGGTTGCCGACTTCAACGCCACCCGCTACCAGAACGAGACCACCGGCTTTCCCGCGCGGGCCGAGATCTGGGAGTCGGTGGTCGCGATGCCGACGTTCCAGGGCGAGGAGCTGGTAAGCCTTGAGCTGCACCCCATCTCGCTCGGATTCGGGCAGCCCGCCACGGTGCGCGGCCGGCCGATGTTCGCGGACCGCGAGCTGGGCAGGAAGATCATTCAGGACCTGATCGACGCGTCCGAGCCGCACGGCACCGTGGTCGAGTGGGACGACGCGCGCGGCATCGGCTTCGTGCGCCTCCCGGCGGTCGCCACGGACGGCGGGAGGTCCGGTCCGGGCGGTTGAGCCCGTCGAGCCGGCTCGCTGAATCCGTCGGCCCGAACCGCTGACATGCTTCGGCCCCGGGTGGAGGGTCTCTCGCCACCTTCCCCCGGGGCCGTTTTGACAAACCGCGCGCGCGCGCCGTACTCTGCCCATTGGCACATTCTGGTATGGAGGGCGATATGAAGCGCGTCGTGTTGGTCACCTTCCTCTCATTCCTCGCCCTTCCTCCGACCGACCTCTCCGGACAGCTGTTCGGCTCGCTGGGCGATGCCGCACCCGGTGACGATGTCGTGTCCGTGGGACTGATCTTCGGACAGATGAACCCGACGACCCGGTTCCGCGACGGCGGAGGGTTCGACGCTACCACGCTGCTGGGCGGCGCTCTGAACTTCTGGTTCCATCGGCACATGGGCGTGCAGATCAACGCCTTGTCGACGGAACACGGGACCCTGGGGGCTTCCGACGGACGCTCGTCGATCGTATCGGGTCGTGATCCGCGCATCTGGACCATTCAGGGTGACTTCGTGGTCCGTCTTCCCCTGGCGGCCGGAGGTCTGACGGTATCGCCGTACGGAGCCGCCGGGGCGGGATGGAAGTCGTACAAGTGGGTCTTCGATCCGCAGGGCGGACCCGATGCGCGTGGGTTCGACGGCGCGTGGAGCTTTGCGGGCGGGGTCGAGGCCCGCTTCGGAGCGGAGAGCCGCATCGGGCTCCGCGGCGAGTTCCGGCAGCTCCAGACCTCGTTTACCCGCTTCGGTGAAGACCTCACGCACAAGGACCGGGTCCTCACCGGCGCGCTGCTGATCAACTTCTGAGGCGCCGCGGGGCATGGGCCCGCTCCAGCGGTTGAGCGCGCTCCTCGCGAGCGTCGCGCTGTTTGCGCTGCTTTCGGGGGACGCGTCCGCGCAGGCCCCCGGAAGCATTTCCGGGCAGGTGGTCTACAGTGGTGGCCCGGTCGTGCCCGGCGTCCAGGTCCTCTTCCCCGAACTGGGACTGCGCGCGGACACCGACGCCGCGGGACGATTCGAGCTGGACGTGGTGCGTCCGGGCGAGCACCGGCTGACGGTCTACGCGCTGGGGTGTGAGCTCGCGACCCGGACGGTCGAAGTCGAATCCGGAGAGACTTCCCAGGTCACCGTGCAGGTAGGTCCGCGCGCCTTCGCACTCGATGAACTGGTGGTCACGGGCACGCCCGCGGAGCGTTCGCGGGCCGAACTCCCGTTCTCCGTGGAGGAACTGAGCGGCGACCGACTGCGGACGGAGACGGCTGCGGGGAGCGTTGCCAACCTTCTTCGAGGCATCGCCGGCGGGAGAGTGGTGCGGGGAAGCGGCCTTCCCGGAGAGGAGGCAGACATCCTGCTGCGGGGTCCCGCCACGCTGGGTGGGGCAGAGCAGCAACCGCTGGTCGTGGTGGACGGCATCATCGCGGGCCACAGCACCGCCGGAATCGATCCCATGGATGTCGAGCGGATCGAGGTTCTCAAGGGCGCGGCCGCGGCGGCGCATTACGGGTCGCGAGCCCAGGGCGGCGTGATCGAGATCACCACCAAGCGTCGCCCGCCGGACCCGGAGCCGGTGGAAGCGCAGCCGCTGCTGGTCGTTGACGGTCATATTTCGAACGCGGACCTGGGAGACATCGACACCCGTGAAATCGTCGATATCCGCGTGCTCCGAGGTCCTGCCGCGACGTTGGTGGCCGGCCCCCGCGGAGGCGCGGGCATCATCCGCGTAACCACCGCTCGCGACTTCCGGAATATCGCCCAATGTCCCGCGGATCTGCGCCGTTGAGTCGTCGCGTTGAGCGCCCTCTGCTTGACAACGGTTCGCAGCGCGGCGTAGTCTGCCGGTATGTAGTACTTCAGGGAAGGATGCAGAAGAATGGCGGTATTGTATGCCGCGTCGGCCTGGGGTAGGTCCACCTACTCGCAGGGGCCTGCGCGGCTTTTTGCGTTTGTCCGAGCGCCGCAGGACTTGTCCGGACCGCGCGGGTTGTCTGAATGTTTGCACGTGGGGGCTCATCATGGATGGAGCGCGCGTTAGAAGGCTCTGGGCATCGGCGGTTGGTCTGGTGGCCGCCCTGGCCATGGCCGCCGGCAGTCTCGCGGCTCAGGTGGGGATCGTCACCGGAACGGTGACCGACGCGAACACCGGCGAGCCCATTGCCACGGTGCAGGTCCACATCCCCGAGCTCCAACTCGGAATGCTGACGAACGCCGACGGGGCCTACGCCCTCCCGAACGTGCCCGTCGGCCAGTACGAGATCCGGGCGGAACTCATCGGTCGCCAGACCGATGCCCAGGTCATCGACGTCACGTCCGGGGCCACCGCCGTCGCGAACTTCGTGCTGGAGTCGCGGGTGCTGGCGATGGACGCCGTGGTGGTGACAGGCGTGGCGGGCGCGACTCCCGAGACCGAGCTGGCGTTCACCGTCGACCAGGTCGAGGTGGAGACCGCGCAGATCGCTTCGGCGCTCAACGTGGCCAGCCTGCTCCAGGGGCGCACGGCCGGTACCCGGGTGATTCAGGGCACCGGCCAGCCCGGGGACGAGCCCTCCGTACAGTTCCGGGGTCCGACGAGCATCATGCAGAGCCAGGCGCCGCTCCTGATCGTCGATGGCGTCATCTCTACCGGATCGCTGGCGGACATCGACCCGAACGACATCGCAAGCATCGAGGTCGTCAGGGGAGCCGCGGCGGCATCGCTCTACGGCTCGCGCGCGCAGGCCGGCGTGATGGAGGTGACTACCCGCCGAGGCGCCTCGCTCCGGGAGGGCACGCACGAGTTCACGGTGCGCAGCCAGTACCTGTCCAACGACATCGAGTACGTCATGGGGCTGACCGAGTCCCACGAGTACCGCATGAACGCGGCCGGTACGGCCATCCTCGACCGCAACGGCAACGAGCTCGACCTCCGGAACCGTCAGCAGGAGATCAGCACCGGATCGTACGCGCTTAACGACAACTTCGGCCGGCCGGGAGGAAGCGGCCGCAACCAGTGGACCACGTTCCAGGACCAGCCGGTCCCACCCAACCTCTACGGCGGTTCGGTCTGGGACCACATGCTTTCTTCCGGAAACTCCTACAGCACGTACGTGTCGGCGTCCGGGAACGAGGGAAGCACGCAGTACCGCGCCTCGGCCGCGTACCAGCGCGACGAAGGCGCCATGCAGTTCCACGATGGCGCGGAGCAGACCAACGTGCGCCTCAACCTCGATCAGTCGATCGGTGATCAGCTCCAGTTCTCGCTGAGTTCCTACGTGACGCTGCGGGAACAGGACGTGATCTTTCAGCAGGAGCGGGCCGGGCTGAGCGACCTGACGGACCTGGTGGGCGTGGAGCCACGCGATCCCACGGCCTCCGGGGGCGCAGCCGCGCGCGGACTCTTTCTCGGGACCGATCACTATCGCGCCGGCACCGACCTCTTCGCACGGGACGAGAACGGTGAGCTCGAGATCATCGGTGATCTGATTACGCGAAGGAACAACCCGTTCTATCAACTTGAGAATCAGGACTGGACCCGGGATCGGCTGCGCGTCATGGGCGCACTGGATACACAGTATTCCCCGTTCTCGTGGCTCTCCTTCCAGGGCAACCTGTCCTACGACCGGACCAACCTGAAGGAAGTGAACATCACGCCCAGTCCGTGGAAGCAACGCTGGCCCCGGCCTCCCCGAGACGGCGCGATGTTCCGGCTGGAGGATCTCCGGGAGGAGATCAACGGCAACCTCACGGCGTCGATCCAGCACAGCTTCGGAGACCTTACGATGCGGACCCGCTTCCGCTGGCTGGCGGAGCAGACGTCTTCCGACAACTTCGTCGCCGGAGGCTCCACCTTCTCGGTTGTGGGAGTGCCGCAGATGGGGCTCCTGACGACGGGGCTGTACACGCGCTCTCACGCGGAAACGGTTCGGTCGCAGGGGCTGTTCGCCATTACCGCCCTGACCTGGAGGAGCAAGTACATCCTGGACCTCCTGGCCCGTCGCGACGGGAGTTCGCTGTTCGGCCCGGACGAGCGCTGGCAGAACTACTACCGGGTCTCCGCCGCGTGGCGGATGGCGGAGGAGGATTGGTGGCCGCTCGACTTCTTCACCGAGTTCAGGCCGCGCTACTCGCGGGGCACGGCCGGCGGCCGCCCCGGATTCTCCTACCAGTACCAGACCTACGCGGTCGACCGCGGGCGCATCATCCCCAAGCTGCTCGGCAACAATTCTCTGAAACCCGAGCTGGCAACGGAGCAGGAATACGGGATCGACATGATGGTGGTCGACCGGTATCGCATCCAGCTCAACTACGTCGATCTCGAGGTGAAGGACCAGCTCCTGCTGGTGCCGCTCAGCTCGGCCCTGGGCTTCGAGTCCCAGTGGCGGAACGCGGGCACGGTCGCATCTACAACATGGGAAGCCTCACTCGAGGCAGCCTTTGTCGAGCGCCCGGATCTCGTTTGGACGGCTCGCCTCAACCTCGACCGCACGCGCCAGGAGATCACCGAGCTCAACGTGCCGCCGTTCGAGTTCCGGGACCTGCGGGCGCGCATGATGGTGCGGGAAGGCGAGGAGCTGGGCGCGTTCTACGGCTCCAACTGGCTGAGGAGCTGCAGCGAGCTTCCCGGCGGAATGGACTGCAACCAGTTCGACGTCAACGACGACGGCCTGCTCGTTTACGTCGGTGCGGGCAACGACTACCGGGACGGCGCCGCGAAGTCGCTATGGGGCACGACGGGGAATGTCGACGGCACCACCCTCGACTGGGGCATGCCGATCAAGCACAACCGGTTCGACAACACCCCGCGCCCGCTGGGCTCTTCCCAGCCGGATCTGAACGTCTCCTTCCTGCAGGACTTCCAGTTCCGCAACATGGGGGTCACGCTCCTGTTCGAGGGAGAGTTCGGGGCGCAGATCATGAACCAGACCCGCCAGTGGGGCTCCCGGAGCGGCATCGGAGCCATCGATCAGCGGGGCAAGCCCGAGGAACTCAAGAAGCCGCTCCCCTACTACGGGGCAGCCTTCCTCTACGACCGCAACAACCGAAACGACTGGTACGTGGAGGACGGGGACTTCGTGAAGCTGCGGGAGCTGTCGGTACGGTACACGTTCGACCAGAGCAACCTCCCGGGATTCATGTCCCAGGTCGGCTTCGAGCGCGCCACGGTCAACCTGGCCGGCCGCAACCTGGTCACGTTCACCGGCTACCAGGGTCACGATCCGGAAGTGGGCAAGACGACCTTCGGAGGTTCCGCCGCCATCGGCCGGATCGACGAGTACTTCTACCCGAACTACCGGCAGATCGGAATTGATGTCGAGCTCGTGTTCTGATGCGGCGCCGGAGCCACCGGGCCATCACAGAAGGGCGTGCGATACACGGACTCGTAGAGCAGGAGGGTGAGACGTGAGATTCCTACCGTCAAAGCTGCAGATCCTGGCAGTTGCCGGGGCCGTGAGTCTGGTTGGGGTTTCGGCTTGCGAACTGGAAGTGGTGAACCCCAACGAGCCCGATCGTGACCGCGCGCTCTCTGAGCCGGGAGACATCGAGTCGCTCATCGCGGGCACCTATTCGACCTGGTGGGACCAAGTGCACGGGGCCAGCGACGAGCTCGCCATGGTGCGGGCCCTCAGCAGCGCCGCCGAGGTCATCGCGTCCGCGGCCGCGAACCATTTCGCCTCCGACAACAATCAGCAGCCCCGGATCAACCTCACGAACGCCATCGGCTACCAGTGGGGACGTTCACTGCGGGCTCCGTGGATGGAGTTGAATCAGGCGCTCGCCGCGATCCGCGACGGGGTTCTGGTCATTGAGGGGAGCAACCTCGAGATCGGCGCGAACGGCCAGGACACTCCACGCACCCTTGCGTTCGCGAAGCTCATGCAGGGCCTGATCCACGCGCATATCGCGAACGTCTTCGACCAGGGGTTCATCATCGACGAAACCGTAGACACGGAGGCGGCGGTGGAGAGCGCCGACCTGCGTCCCTATGGCGAGGTCGCGCAGGCCGCGAGGGGCTATCTGCAGGCGGCCCGGCAGATCGCGGGATCGAACTCTTTCACGATCCCGGCGGGCTGGATGGGCACCAGCGTCTCGAGCGACGAGCTGGTCCGGATGATCAACTCCTGGGAGGCCCGTCTGATGACCACCGTGGCCCGGACCCCCGAGGAGCGGGCCAGCGTCAACTGGAGCGAGGTGATGAGTCTCGCCCGGGACGGGGTGACGTCCGATTACGGCATCAACACCGTGCCTGGAGACATCTGGGACGATGCCTACAACCTGCCCCATAACCTCGCCGTCCGGTTCCTCGGCCCCGCGGACCAGTCCGGCCAGTGGCAGGCCTACGAGGCAGCCGGCCCGAGGGAGAGGTTCCCCGTCCACGTGGAGACGGACGATCGGCGGATCCACGCGCCCGGTGACCCTCAGGCCTCCGGGACACTCGTCGAGATTCCGGGCACGCTCTTCGGCGACGCGCAGCGCGGCATCTGGTTCGTCACGCCCTATCGGACCTGGAAGTGGCGCGACAAATCCGACACCGGCTTCGGCTTCATCCCCGAGCTGACGGTGCGCGAGATGGAGTTCCTCATGGCGGAGGCGCACATCAGAATGGGTCAGCCGGAGGCGGCGCTTCCCTACATCAACCCGAGCCGGGAAGCCGCGGGACTCCCGCCGGCCACGGCCGACGGAGTGTCGGGCGACCGGTGCGTGCCCCGGACCATCACGGGCGCGTGCGGCAGCGTGCTGTTCGCCATGTGGTACGAGAAGAGCATGGAACTGCTCTTCGAGTCCGGCGGGCTCGACTTCTTCGATCAGCGCGGCTTCGGGACGCTGAGGATGGGGACCCCGCTGCACATGCCGGTGATCGCCGAGGAACTGGAGGCGCTCAAGCTGGACGTTTACTCGTTCGGCGGCGAGGGGAATCCGGGTACGGCTTCGGGGTGGAGCCTGAGATAGCCAAAGCCTCCGCAGGCGGTTACAACAAGCCTCCGCGAACCCGCACCCCCGCGTTGATGTTCATCATGAGTTCGTCGGACACGCTTCTCATGTGATCGCGGAAGTCGGGGGTGAGGAGCGGTGACCACTCTCCGCTGGGGAGGATGCCCCGGACGGCGTTCTCCACCCGAATCTCGACATCGAAGAAGTCCGAGCCCCCTCTTCGTCCCTGTACCATGAACCGCGTGCGCACCTCCTGCACGCCCCGCTCGGCCTCGTCATCGAACGGAGCCCGGTACAGCCAGGAGGTCTCGTAGTAGATGCGCGTGCGGGTCTCCCGGCGCTGATTGATGGTATAGCCGTGGTCGGCCAGGACCTCCGGCACGTGCAGCTGGATGTCCCGGAGGGTCGCGCGCCCGATATCGTCCCTCAGCTGGCGGCCTCCCAGGGAGGCTCCGCAGCCGGCGAGAAGCACAATCGCGGCCACGGTCGAACATGCTTGCCCTGCACCCGAGATAGACATCGACACCTCCTGACCTTCGGGTAAGGTATGGGGAATACCCCTGTAGCAGCGAGCAGAGCCCTTCCGTCCTCGCCCGCCACCATCGCTGTCGGTATCATGAAGGGTTACGCCAGTTCCCCCTCGCACACGAGGTTCAGATGCGCTTGCTTTCCGTCGCTCTCACCGTCTCCGTCGCCGCGCTCGCAACATTCGGCTCGCCGCTGGCCGCGCAGCAGCGCCCCTTCACGTTCATGGATGTTCAGGAGCTGAAGCGCGCCGGCTCGTGGACGCCGAGCCCGGACGGGGCGTGGATGCTCTACACCGTCACGACCCCGGACTGGGATGCGGCCGATTCACAGACCGACATCCACTTGGTGTCGCTCGGCGAAGGCGTCCCCTCGAGCCGGCAGCTCACCTACACCGACGACAGGAACGAGACCAGCCCGGCCTGGGCGCCGGACGGGTCGTTCTTCGTCTTTTCGTCGAACCGCGACGGCAATGAGAACCAGCTCTACATGATGCGCCACGACGGCGGCGAGGCACGCAAGGTCACCGACGCCGGGGAAGGGGTGTCGGGGTTCGCGTTCAGCCCGGACGGGCAGTGGCTGGTGTATCGCTCCGGCGAGAGCGACCGGGAGCAACTGTATCGGCTGCCGGCCGGCGACCTGGTGGGGGGCGAACCCGAGCAGCTCACCGACGGCGAGGCCGGGGTCGACCAGTGGGACTTCTCCCCCGACGGAAGCCGCATCTACTTCGCGCGCCCGGACTCGTTCGACGAGGACGAGGTGAAGCGGCGCGAGCAGGGCTTCACGGTCGACGTGCGCAACGCCGTCACCCCGCTCTCGAGCCTCTGGAGCGTGGACGTCGCGTCCGCCTCCGAGCGGCGTGAGACCAACGACGCATCCTACAGCGTCAACAGCTTCACGCTCTCCGACGATGGCCGCTGGATCGGCATCACGGGCGGCTCACCGGAGCGCTACGAGCGCAACATAACCGCGCAGCGGCTCTATGCGGATCTTTATCTGAAGGAGATCGCGACGGGTGAGATCGAGCGCCTCACCGACAACTACGAGATCGGCGAGGGCGGGATGAGTTTCTCGCCGGACGGCCGCTGGATCGCCTTCTCGGCGCCGGACGACATGGAGCGCTATTCGATGACCGAGAACCGCGTCTACATCCGCGAAGTGGATGATCGCGGCGGCGCCTTCCGGAAGCTCGGCGCGGGCTTCGATCAGAGTTCGAGCGTGGGGTTCTGGTCCGATGACTCGGAGACCATCTACTTCAACGCCGGCGTGACGGTGACGACGCAGCTGCACGCGCTCGACGTGGGGAGCGGCGAAGTGCGTCAGCTCACCGAGGAGCGGGCCGCGCTCTCGGTGTCCCGCGACGACGACACGGGCACCATCCTCATCGGCTACAGCGACCCGAAAACACCTCCCACCGTGTTCACCGCAGCAAGCGTGGACGACGTGCCCGACCGCTCGGCGTGGACGCAGCTCGTGGACGTGAACCCGCAGGTCCGCGAGATCGCCCTCGGCGAGGAAGTCGAGGTCAACTGGCGCTCGTCGGACGGCAAGATGGTCGGGGGCGTGCTGGTCTATCCCGTGGGCTACGAGGAGGGGACGCGCTATCCGCTCATCGTGGCCATCCACGGGGGACCGGCGTCGGCGGATGTCCTTCGCTTCAACGGCGGCTACAACGCGCAGGTGTACGCGGGCGCGGGCTACGCCGTGCTCAAGCCCAACTACCGCGGCTCCCGCAACTACGGGAACGCGCACCGCACGGACATCGTCGGCGACTACTTCACGATGGGCTACGAGGACATCATCACCGGCGTGGACCATCTCATCGCCGAGGGCATCGTGGACGGCGACCGCATGGGCGCGCTGGGCTGGAGCGCGGGCGGCCACTGGTCCAACTGGATCCTGACCCAGACCGACCGCTTCAAGGCGATCAGCTCCGGCGCGGGGACGATGAACTGGATCAGCATGTACGCCCAGAGCGACGTGCAGCGGAACCGGCAGTTCTACGTCGGTGACGGCTTCCTGTACGAGGACTTCGACACCTACTTCGACCAGTCACCGCTCAAGTACATCACGAACGCGGTTACCCCGACCATGATCCACGTCGTGGAGGGCGACCCGCGCGTGCCGAGCCCGCAGTCGGTCGAGCTGCACATGGCGCTCAAGAAACTGGGCGTGCCGACGGAGTTGTTCATGTATCCCGGCCGCAGCCACGGCATCCCGGACCCGCGCAACCGCCTGGTCAAGGCCGTGAGCGAGATGTCCTGGATGGACTACTACGTGCGCGGCATCGGCGAGAAGTTCGAGTGGCGGCAGGTGCTGGAGACGCTGGAGGGGGAGGACGGGCCGGTGGTGGTGTCGGACCCCGAGCGGTAGGCGATAGCAGGGAATGACGAGCCGACTGACCTGGCTGACGGTCCGGATCGCGGCCGGCGTAGCGCTTGTCGTCGTACCCTTCGGCTATGCCGTGACCGGCGTCGAGACGGATGTTCTGATCGGCGCGGGTTGCGGGTTGGCAGTCGCGGTTGGGGTTGGCCTCCGGGGGGGATCGTCCAGCGGCCCGTGGACCGGCATCCTGGTCGGGTCGATTGTCGGAATCACCGCCGTGCTGATCGCCGGCGCGGTGCCCCTCGACGGGTGGGGAGTTCTCATCCTGCCGATTCTTGCCCTGGCGGTCGGCTTGATCGACGGGTTCAGCGGGTCATCGCTCTCCGGGTATCGCGACGTGGTGCGGGAGACGTTCATCCTGTCCGTCCTGATTGCCCTGGGGCTCCTGCCTGCCACGATCGCGTTGTTGGGTCGGGTCAGTCTCGGGGGGCTCCCCATCCTGATTGTGTCGTTGATGCCCATCGTTTGCGTACCGATGGTCGCGCTTGTTGCCGGGATGCTCAGCCGCCGGCGGGAAGGATGGCGCGACGCCCGTCCTCCATGGCTGTTGTTACTGGGCGCGCTTGCGCTGCTCGTCGTCGGGACTCTCTTGACGGCGGACGAGCTTCGCATCAGCGGGATCTCGCAAATCGGCGTCATCCTGATAGTCGTCTTTGTGGCAACCCTCGCGCTGGTGGTGCTTCCGGCGGCCGCGTTTCTTCTGGGGCGCACTGCCATTGTCTGGCTCCAACCGAGGCTTCGTGTATACGGTCATCTCGCCGACTATCTGCGCGTGATGTGGGTTCCGATCGGCGGGTTCGCGGTCGGCTACCTGACGATCATCCTCCTGTTCTCCGGGTTCTACGGGATGCTCGAGCACTTTCGCCCGGGCGCGTTTTCCAGCGCCAGCGCCGGGATCGCCGACTGGTTCTCCTTTGCGTTTTTCACCGCCCTCGGCCAGGACTTCACGACCGTTGCCCCAGTCTCCGTCAGTGCGAGGATGCTCGTTGGCGCCCACCTGATCCTCTCGGCGGGCTGGGCGCTCGTGCTGTTCGCGGCGGTGATGTCATCCATCGGGCCGAAGCTGGACAGGATCGCCCGGCATCACGCGGAGGAGGACGAGGACTGACTTGCTTCGTCTCGCCGGTTTCCTGCTCAGCCTTGCCACGCCGGGGCCGAGGCCCGGCTTGTAAGAGATCGAAGTGGAGATCGAGATCCCGGACCATCCACCGGTCTCCCGCACGAGAAGGCTGCGCGTGACCCCGCCTGTGCTGCGGGCGTCTCATTGATAGTGACAATAACGCAGTCCCGATTGCGCGTTTTTGTCGGTCGCGCGAACACCCTGAAGCGGGTGCCCGCCCGGTCGGTTGCGGAATATAAAAACAGCGAGTACGCTGGAGGCAGGGCAGTGGGGGATGGGTCCCGGGGCGACCCAAATGAGCCCGTACCGGACAGACCAAAGAGCGGCATCTCGCATGATTCGGCGGCGGGACAAGAGTGTGACTGTGGCCCGATCGGGCGAGGACACCGATACCCCCGTCTCCAGCGGAACCCCGCGTAGTTCGCACCCTCTGACCCGCCGATCGCTCCTGCGATCCGGGTTCGCCGCGCTGGCCGCCGCCCCCTTCGCGAAGCCGCTGGCCGCTTCCGCCCCGTCCATTCGCCGGAGCCGCCGCAACGTCGTCAAACAGGCCGATGACATCGTACTCGGCGTGTCGGCTGCGTTCTCGGGTCCCTCTCGTGGTCTGGGCACGGAGCTGTATCGCGGCGCGATGGCCTGGTTCAGCTACATCAATGACAATGGAGGAGTCAACGGCCGCCGGATCGTCCTCAAGCTCTACGACGACGGATACCAGCCCGATATGTGCGTCGCGAATACCCTCCGGCTCATGCAGGACGACGACGTCTTCCTGCTCTTCGGCTACGTCGGCACCCCGACCGTCACCCGGGTGCTGCCGCTGCTGAAGAGATTCAGCGACCGCCAGGTCTACCTCTTCTTTCCATTCACGGGAGCGGAGCCGCAGCGCGAACCTCCCTACGGCGAGTTCGCCTTCAACCTGCGTGCCTCCTACCGGCAGGAGACGGCCGGGCTGGTCGACAATTTCGTCCGCATCGGACGCCGGCGCGTGGCGGTCTTCTATCAAATCGACGCGTACGGGCGAAGCGGCTGGGCAGGAGTGCGAGAGGCACTGGCACGGCACGGTGAGACGATCGCGGGCGAGGCCACCTACACGCGCGGCACCCCGTTCGGCGCGAGCATGAGGCGCCAGGTGGAGATCCTCGGGGCCGGGTCGCCGGACGCCGTGATCTGTATCGGCGCCTACGCCGCGTGCGCCGCCTTCGCGCGCGACGCCGTCGATCTGGGGCTGCACGTTCCGGTGGCCAACCTGTCGTTCGTGGGGAGCGAAAACCTGCAACGGGTCCTGCGCGAGAGACGCTCCGACCCGGATTCCTACACCCGCTTCCTGGTCAATTCACAGGTCGTGCCCGCCTTCGACGACGCGACGTTCCCGTCCGTGAACGAGTACCATCGGCTGATGTTTCAGTACGACCCTCAACTCCCCGAGGATCTCGAGAAACTCACCGAGGGTGAATCGTATCAACCCCTTGCCCGCGGCTTCGTCAGCCTGGAGGGGTTTCTTAACGCGAAACTGATGACGGAAATCCTGCGGCGCCTGGGCGGGCGGCCGGACAGGTCCGGACTTGAGCAGGCGGTCTTCACCGTGCGCAACTTCCCCCTGGGAATCGGCGAGTCGGTGTCGTTCGGACCCAATCGCCGGCAGGGGATGCAGAGAGTCTACTATACCGTTGCCGACGGTGACCACTTCGCGCTTCTCGACAACTGGCAAGCCAAATTCGGCGTGGTGTGACCATGATGAGAGCAGCAGCCATCGCCGTGTTCTTCGCCCTCGCGCACGCCGGTCCGGCCGCCGCGCAGGGAACTCTGCGGGGAACGGTCACCATAGCCGGCGCGGGCAGTGCCATCGCCGGAGCCCAGGTCAGCCTGGCAGGCCTGAACATCGGGACGATAACCGGTCCTGACGGTGCCTACCAGGTCGAGCCGGTCCCGGCGGGAATCCACGAAGTGGTGGTGGTGCTGATCGGCTACGAGACCGAACGGCGGCAGGTGACCATAGCGGATGGCCAGCCGACCACACTGAACGTTGTGCTCAGCGAGACCGTGCTCGAACTCGAGGGCGTGGTCGCGGTCGGGAGCCGCGCGCGGCCCCGCACCGTCACGGAGTCGCCCGTCCCCGTCGACGTGATTCCGGCCGCCGAGATTCTGCAGCAGGGCGACACCGACTTCGCCAACCTGCTGCGCAACGTGGTGCCTTCGTTCAACGTGAACATTCAGCCCATCAGCGATGCGGCCACCTTCGTGCGGCCCGCGAACCTCCGCGGCCTCGCCCCGGACCACACCCTCGTCCTGGTCAACGGGAAACGGCGCCATCGCGGGGCGGTCATCACCTGGTACGGCAACGGCCTCTCCGACGGCTCGCAGGGCCCGGATATCGCCCTCATCCCGGGGCTGGTGCTGCAGCAGGCCGAGGTCCTGCGCGACGGCGCCTCCGCCCAGTACGGCTCCGACGCGATCGCGGGCGTCGTGAACTTCGTCCTCAGGAACGACCGTTCCGGCGGCTCCATCGACTTCAAGACCGGCGGGTACGCCCTGGGGGAGACCAGCGAGCCGTTCGAGGAAGGCACGTTCCCCGGGGATGGCGAGGTGTACACACTGTCCGGCAACGTGGGCCTGCCGCTCGGGGAAACCGGCTTCCTGAACCTGACCGGCGAGTACGGCAACGCCAATCCCACGGACCGCAGCACGCAGCGCAACGACGCGCTGGCGCTGCTGGCGTCGGGCAACTCGAGCGTCCGGGCGCCGGCGCAGGTCTGGGGCGCTCCCCAGGTGTCCAACGAGCTCAAGCTGTGGGCGAACATGGGATACCTGTTCGACGACGAAATGCAGTTCTATTCCCACGGAAACTACGTGAGCAAGCAAGTCGAGGGCGGCTTCTACTTCCGCAACCCGGGCACGCGCAGCGGGGTGTTCGGGACGAGGAACGCCGACGGCCAGAGGATCCTCCTCATCGGCGACATGCTCGACGCGCGGGACGGCGTGCTGGACGGATCGGCGGGCTGTCCCGAGGTGCGGGTCGACGATGAAGGTGTCGTGCTCGACCAGCGGGTGCTCGACCAGGTCCTGGCGGATCCCG
Organism: Gammaproteobacteria bacterium; assembly: GCA_028819075.1. Taxonomy (NCBI): domain Bacteria; kingdom Pseudomonadati; phylum Pseudomonadota; class Gammaproteobacteria; species Gammaproteobacteria bacterium. The sequence goes on along the minus strand of JAPPMM010000047.1, from coordinate 49,242 downwards.
ACTGCTTCACCTTCCAGAAGCTCTTCCCCGGGGGATTCACCCCGCAGTTCGGTTCATACCTTCTCGACGCATCCGCGGTGGCCGGGCTGAAAGGTGCCAGCGGCGATCTGAGCTGGGACGCGAGCGCGTCCTGGGGAAGATCCAACCTGGACTTCTACATGTACAACACGGTGAACGCTTCGCTGGGGCCGGATCAGCCCTGTGCCGGCGCGAGCCGGGAGATCTCCTTCGTCGTGCCGGATCAACCCTGCACCCCCTGGTTCAACCCGGGGATCTACGACCAGCAGGAGATCAACTTCAACGCGGACCTGTCCTACGCGCTCAATGAGCGGACCAACCTCGCCGGTGGCGCGGAGTGGCGCAACGAGCGCTTCGAGATCATCCGGGGCAGCACGGAATCGTGGACCGAGGGCCCGCTCGCAACGCAGGGATTCACCCCCGGTTCGAACGGGTTCACCGGCTTCGGACCCCTTACCGAAGGAGCGTGGAACCGGAACAACTTCGCCGCCTACGGCGACCTGGAGGTCCGCGAACCCGAGGGTGCCTGGACGTTCGGTGCGGCGGGCCGCGTCGAGCGCTTTTCGGACTTCGGGACGACGGTCAACGGGAAGCTCGCGGCACGCGTGAGTGCGTCGGAGAGCCTGGGGCTGCGAGCCAGCGTCAGCACCGGCTTCCGCGCCCCTTCGCCGGGACAGCAGAACGCGTTCAACATCTCCACGATCTACGATCCCGCCATCATGGACCTGACCAACAACGGCACGATCCCGTCGACGTCACCCCTGGCGAGGGAATTCGGCGGCGAGCCGCTCAAGCCGGAAACGTCGGTCAACCTGGCCCTGGGGACGGTGTACGACGATGGCCCGTTCAGTCTTTCGCTGGACTTCTTCCAGATCAGGGTTTCGGACCGCCTGACGACCAGCGCCGACCGGGAGCTCACCCCGGCGGAGATCGAGCAGCTCATCGCCCAGGACATCATCCGGCCGGGCGGTGTGCTCGCGCGCTTCCGCTTCTTCATCAACGACTTCGCGACCCGGACGGACGGCATCGACCTGGTGGGCGCGTACGATTTCCGGGGAGCGGGCGGTGCCACGACAACCTTCAGCAGCGCGTGGAACTGGACCCGGACCACGGTGACGGATTTCAACCCGAAGACCCTCACCTCGCACCGGATCCGCATACTCGAGCAGGGACTCCCCGGCGTACGCGGCAACCTCGCCATGAATCACGCCTTCGCCGGCGGGTCCCGCCTCCTCGTGCGCGCCAGCTACTGGGGTGGCTACTTCGACGGCGAGCAGCCCTACTACGAGTCGGATCCGGAAAACACCATCGACTACCCGGCCCGCATCCTCTTCGATGTGGAGGCGTCCCGAAAGCTGGCCGAGCGCTGGACGCTCACGGCCGGTGCCCAGAACCTGCTCAACACCTACCCCGAGGAGTATCCGGGCGCCGCAGCCGGCGTCGGCAACCGCTTCGGCCAGTTCACGCCCTTCGGGTTCAACGGCGGCTTCTACTACACGCGACTAGGCTACAGCTGGTAGGCTGAGGCGGCGCTGCTCTGCCCGCGTCTTCCGGCCCCGCCACATCTTTCGGCGCCGGCACGGTTCCCAGCTCGGTCTCGTTATTCCAGCCCCGTCGCGCGGAGAACGGCGGAAGCCAGGAGTCACTCAAGAGACGCTTCCATCGCTTCGCGCGCCGCAGCCTCGATTCTCCAGGGGATGGCGGAATCGCGATAGACCGCCGCTCCGTTGGAGAGCACAGGATCCTCGCCCACTCGCGGGGCGCCGCGATGCGCTGATGGGACCGGTGGCAAGCCTAGTCTCTCGCCACCATGAGCCGCCTTGGGCGCTCTCGGCGCGTCCACCAGCATACTCCCCTTCGGCGTGAAGAACAGCACGGTCCCGTCACCGTTCACGGAAACCTTGACCCGTCCCTCGTGAACGGCTCGGTGATGCCGCCGGCAGAGGAGCAGCGTGTTCCGGAGACTCGTTTCGCCCCCGTCGGCCCAGTGCTTCACATGATGGGCCTCCGTGAACCGGCACCCACACCCCGGAAAGCGGCATCCCCGGTCGCGCTCCTCCAGCGCTCGGCGGATGCGCGGCGAAATGGTGCGCGTCCGCCGCCCCACATTCAGCATCGAGCCGTCCTTCGCGTGGACCATCGCGACCACCGCCGCGTCGCACGCCATGCGCCGGGACGTTTCCGCGGAAACGCGAATCCCGTCCAGGTCCGAGCGCCCGGGCTCGCCCTCGGCCGCGAGCGTTGCGGCATCGCAATGGACCATGACCTGGTAGCGCTCGGCTCGGGTGCCGGACCCGACGCGGGCTGAGGTGTTCGCCGCATTCTCCGCTTTGGCGCCCGGCGTTGCCGCGGGCGCTCCCCGCAGGGCTGCATTGGATTCGGTGGTCCGAGCACCATCCAGTTCATCGAGGTCGCCACCCACCTCGTCCACATCGCCTTCCGATTCGCGGCGCTCGCCACCTCCGAACCCGGCGGCCAGCGCCCGCTCCGCGAGCAGCCCCACCGCATCTGCCCGACGCTGCTTCGGCTCGGGGCGTGCATCGCTGGCCTCGCAACTGACACCCCTTCCACTTCGCGCCGCGTCTCGGGCATCGCCCTCGGACCGGAACAGCGCATCCGACGCCGCCTCCACCGCCCGCATCACCACCGCCCCGACCTCGGGCTCGAGCCGCCCTTTCACCACGTACATCCCGTCGCCGTCCACGAAAACCGAGAAGGTGCGGCTGCGGCGCCGGGCCTGCTCGGCCGTCAGCTCCGCGTCGCGCGACAGCTTCCTCCACATGCGCACCGTCCGCTCCAGCTTCGCCGCCGAGCCCGCGCGGGCGAACTCGAGCAGCTCCGCCTCGCGCTCGGGGGTCGCAACCCGGGTGAGCGCCCGCACCTTGGCGTACGAGATGGTGCCGTGTTTCAGAGCGTCCGCGGTTTGAGGCAGGCGCTCGAGCGCGCGGGCGGTCCGCACCCGTTCGCGGGCCGTCCCGATCTTCGTGCCGGTCCTCCAGGCCAGCCATTCGGCGCAGGAGGAGTAGCCGCCGTCCTTCCACCCGCCCCGCCGGTCGAACTCGGCGATGAGGGTCATCATGCGCGCCTCGGCGGAGTTGATGCGGGCCGCCAATTCGGCGATGCGCTCGCCCAGCTTGCGGAGTTCGTTGTCGTCGTCATCGCCCGCGGCGCGATTCGGGGCGTTCTCGGAACCGGAGGGCGCGAGGTTGGCGTCGAGTCGGACGCCCGTCGGTTCCCGCACCATCGCGGGCCCCGGAAGGGGCTTCCGGCGAGTGTCGTAATGAAAGTTCGCAGATGCGATCATCGGTCCCTTCAACGTGAGATTGCACAATGACTTACGTACAAATATAACGCCACTGAAATCGGCCTCTCAGGATGCCCTGTAGTGGCCGAAAAGGGGTTGGGAGACCTTCCGACGAGGAAGCTGCCTGCGACTGCCGTCAACGAGCGCGCCAGCGCCTCTGGAAGGCTGGAACGCGCGGGGTCTCGGACTCCGCCGAATCGCGGCCCCCGAATCCGTCAATGGCAGAATGGGATACGCGCATGTGAATTAGGGACACGGCGCGGGAGTGGTCGCCGACCCCTCGGACTACCGCCCAGAGGCCGACGTGTCTGCCCGTCAATGGCAGAATGGGACACGCACATGTGAATTGGGGACGGCGCCGAAAACCGCGAGTCCGTCGGCAATTCGGTGCTGTACGCTGGTCGGGATCGCGCGGGCCGCGAGCTGCTGGGATCAGCCCGCCTGCGCCGCGAACGGTCGACGCCCAGGAAGACGGGAACCGTCAGGATCTTGGTGGGCGGGGGCGAGTCGTTCCCGTCCAGGTTTCCGCGCAAGCGCTCGCCGGTGCATGGCCATGAACTCGTATTCGGCGTGGCTCCGCGTGAGTGCGCTTCCGGTTGCCGAAGCGTTGCCGTAGGCCCGTGCGCGAAGCAGCCTGACCCCGATAGATTCCCCGAGACCGTCATCGCGGGTGAGCCGCGGCAGGAGCGGTCCGGGCAGCCCCAACCTGGGGCCCGGGCGCACCACCTTTCATCACACGTTTTGCGGAGGACTCCAATGACCACACGAAAGCAGGCGAGCGATTTCCCCCAGGAGGTGCTGGCGCTTTTCGATGGCTACGTGCACGGGTTTATTCAGCGCCGGGACTTCCTGGAGGGAGCCGGGAAGGTGCTGGGTGGCGGCGCGGCTGCTCTGGCAGTCCTCGAGGCGCTTCGTCCCAACTACGCGTGGGCCCGGCAGGTGGAACCGGAGGATGCCCGGATCCAGCAGGAATACGTCACGTACCCGTCGCCGAGTGGCTCGGGGACGATGCGTGGTTACATGGCCACGCCCGCCGGCGCGACGGTAGCCAGGCCCGCGGTTCTGGTCATCCACGAGAATCGCGGCCTCAACCCCTACATCGAAGACGTGGTGCGCAGGTTCGCCGCCGCGGATTTCGTGGCGCTGGGGCCGGACGCGCTAACCCCATTGGGTGGCTATCCCGGCAACGACGACGAGGGCCGGGAGATGCAGCGGCAGCTCGACAGGGACGTGATGATGGAGGACTGGGTGGCCGCGTTCCGGTTCCTGCGGGACCACGAGGCGACCACCGGGCGAGTCGGGGCCGTCGGCTTCTGCTACGGCGGCGGGGTCGTGAATCAGCTCGCGGTCCGGCTTCCGGATCTGGGCGCCGGCGTGCCGTTCTACGGGTCGGCGCCGGCCGTTGAGGACGTTCCCTCCATTCAGGCGCCCCTCATGATCCAGCTCGCGGGGCTGGACGAGCGCATCAACGCCGCCTACCCGGCGTACCAGGAGGCGCTCGAGGCGAACGGGAAGGAGTTCGCGGTGCATGTCTACGAGGGAGCGAACCACGGCTTCCACAACGACACCACGCCACGCTACGACCAGGACGCTGCCAGCCTGGCGCAGGAGAGGACCATCGCGTTCTTCAACGAGCATCTGAGAGGCTGAACGAGACTTCGCCGCGAGCCGCCTGAGCCCGCGCGCCGCACCCGCCGTCAGCCGCGCGTTAACCTCGGCACGTTCAGCGGGCTCGCCTCCAGCACCTGGCCCCAGATCCTGCGGCCGACCGCGTCGGCTTCGCGCAGAATGGCGTCCGCGTCCATGGTGAGGACCTCGCGGTCGCGCATGACGAAGCGGCCGTCGACCATCACCGACTCGATGTCGCCTGGGTGGCCGCAGTGGAGCACTGCGGAGATGATGCGTCCCGCCGGCACCAGGTGCGGCCGCAGCGTGTCGATCACGAGCAGGTCGGCCTTCTTCCCGACTTCCAGCGTCCCGAGAGCGTCCGGCTGCTGCACCGCCAGCGCGCCGCCCTGGGTCGCGTCCGCCAGGATGTCCTCGGGCTGAGGCTGAAGGCCGGGAACCTCGTCCCCGTCCCGATTGCGCCGGATGCGCTCGGTGAGCAGGGCGGTGCGCATCACCTCGAAGACGTCGTTGGTGTTGTTGTCGGTGCCGAGCGCGATGGGGCAGCCGGCCGTGCGCAGCTCCGGAATCGGAGGGCTGATGCCGCGGTTCGCCGCCATCCCCGCCTGGTGCGAGATGATGGTGCCCGAGCGGCCCAGAAGCGCGACTTCGTCGTGGTTGACGTAGCGCGCGTGCGCTGCGAAGAGGCGCGGACCCAGGAAGTCGTGGCGGTCCAGATACTCCGTCGGGCGAAGGCCGTGGTGCATGACCATGAACTCGTACTCGGCGCGGCTCTGGTTCAGATGGATCGTGTAGCCCAGGTCGTGGGTCTCGGCGAAGTCGCGCACCGCGCGCAGCAGCTCGGGCGACGAGGTCTCGGTGAGCGAAGCTGCCGGGAAGACCGAGATGCGGCCGTCCTCGGCGCCGTGCCAGGTGCTGAAGAGGTCGCTGATGCGCTGCATGCCATCGTCGAGGAGCGCTTCGGAGAAGCGAGGCGTCCCGCTGAACGACCGGGCCATCGAACGGGTGGACACCGGGCCTGGCACGTTCTCGGTGTCGCGGATCCCCTCCGCGAGGACGCAGCGGAGGCCGGAGTCGGCCAGCACCCCGGCCTGGCGTCCAACGTTGCCGGTGAACTCGACGATGGTCGTCGTTCCGGTGGTTATGGCCTCGAGCGCGGCCACCTGCACCATGAGGTTGCCTTCTTCACCCTGGAGGAGGCTCGCGGGCGAGACGGCCAGGTTGGCGGTGTTGGGGAAGCCGAAGTCCTCGTTGAATCCCCGTGCGATGACGGCCCGCATGTGCGCGTGGCAGTTGATGAGGCCCGGGAAGAGCGCCTTTCCGCGCCCGTCGTAGACCTCGGCGCCGGGATACTGCTCGAGCACCTCGTCGGTCGGGCCGATGGCCGCGATGAGGTTGCCCTCGACCGCGAGCGCCACGTCGTCGTGGACGGTGTCGGGGTTCGCGACGGTGGTGTTGGTGAACACGACTGTGGCGGCCTGCTGCGAGGGTACCCCGGGACCGGACCGCGCCGCCGCCCGCAGAGGATCGCGCTCGAGCAGCAGGGCGGCCGTGCCTGCTCCCGCACCGGCCAGCCACTCGCGGCGGGTCAGACGGCCGGGGCCGCGGGATGCGGGTGGTGTCGGAACCGTGTTCTCGTCTCGGGATGTCGCCATGATCAGCCCTTACTGGTGTCTACTGGTTATATAGTGACAACTCACTGTTGATATACTGGTGAACTGGCCGGTGGGGACGAGGTGTGACCGGAGACGAGCCAGGCGCGGCGGCTAGCGATTCGTGCCCTCCGGCGTCGAGATGCTCCCCCCGGGGGGCAGGCCGCTCGGCACCCGCGCCGGGATCGTGCGGTCGAAATCGGGGTCGGTCAGGGCTTCTAGGAAGGCGATGATGTCCTCCTGCTCCTGCACCGTCATGTCGTCCACCCCGCGGAACCGTCCCGAGAGCCTGCCGGGCGTGGCCGGAGCTTCATCCCTGCGGTCGTCGTCCCCGCGCCGCCTGCGCCGGTTGGACACGTTCGGGTTCTCGGAGCGCCCGCGGTCGTAGAATTCGAGGACCTCCTCCAGCGTCCCGATCATCCCGTTGTGCGTGTAGGGCGCGGTGACCGCGACGTTGCGGAGGGTCGGGGTGCGGAAGCGGAAGCGCCCGTCGCCCGCGTCGGGCTCGGCCAGGAGCGGGTTCTCGGCCACTCCCTCGGCGTGCATGTTGAAGTCCGAGAGCATCGGCCCGCGGTGGCAATCCGAGCAGTCGGCCTCGTTGAACTCGTCGAGGCCCCGCCGCTGCTGCGTGGTGAGCGCGTCCTCGTCTCCCGCCAGAAACCGGTCGAAGGGGCTGTTGCCCGCAATCAGGGTGCGCTCGAAGGCGGCGATCGCCTGCGCAACCTGCGTGGCGTCGATGGAGGTCTCCTCGCCGTACACCTCCCGGAACAGGTTCACGTACTCCGGAATCTCCCGCAGCCGGGCCAGGACCGAGTCGACCGCGACCTCCTCGGGGTAGGCATCGCCCCGCATCTCTTCGCGGATGGTGAGCGGGAGCAGCGCCTGCGTCTCAAGGCTTCGCGCCCGGCGGTCCCAGAACATGGGCGCCCGCTCGGAATTGACCGTCTCAAGGTCGGCCGGCAGCGGGGTGAAGCGCGGTCCGCGGCGCCGTCTGCGCTGCCTGTCCAGTCCGTTGTACGCGACGTTGAGCAGCGTCGGCGAGTTGCGCTGCGCCACGGGAATCACGCCGCCGGCAAGGTCGACCCGGTCGGGCCCCAGGCCCACCGACCCCGGACCCAGCGACAGCGCGCGCCCATCGGCATATGCGAAATCGGGGTGGTGACAGGTGGCGCAGGATACGTCCATGGGACCCGACAGGATCGGATCCCAGAAGAGCAGCCGGCCGAGCTCCTCCTCGGGGTCGCCCGGCGACGGCCGTGTCGAGGCGGTGGTGAGAAACGCGACGGCTGCCACAACGAGGAAACAAGCGAAAGCGATGGTGCTCGGCTGGCGTCGAGAGAACCGGGCAAGACGAGATAATTTCATGAGACTCCTCCGGCCACGGGAGCGCGGGCTCCCAATCCTGCAGACACTCGCATACTACTACGACACCCTCTGACACGGACACGCTCAAAGCCTGCGTCGGGGCCCACGCCTCGGGCCATCCTATCTCCGGAACAGATAGCTCAGCTTCATGAAGAAACGGTCCTCGCCCCGGGCCATGCGCCGGAACCTGAACGCCTGGGGCTCGTCCAGCGCGGCGCCGTAACCGAGGAAAACGACGGTGCCGGGGGTCGGGCGGTACGACAGCAGAACATCCCCCGTGAACTGGTTGTCCTCCGTGGCGCGCGAGGGCATCCAGCCGCCCGTATCCGGGTCGAAGAGGAAGATGGGCTCCTCGGTGTCGCCGGTGCGGAGCGCATCCCGTTTGAAGGAATCGTACTGGCCCACCAGGCGCACGAAGAGGAAGCGCGAGATCTGGTACTCGAGCGAGAGCCGGGGAATCCGCTGGATCGACATGTTCGACCCGTCGGAGCGGCGGTCGAGGGTGAGCTGGTTGTAGAGGAAGTTCAGGCGGAACTGGTCCGTGGGGCGCCAGTTGACGGTCACGTTGGGGCGGAACAGCCACACGCCCCGCGCCTCGGCGAAGCCCACGTCCTGCCACACGTTGACGCCGACCCGGGCCGAGAACGTCGAGAACTCGGGCGTGGTGACGTTCGTGATCCACCCGCGCACGTCGGTGATGCGGTCCGGGGCGTCCCAGAACACCGTGTCCGCGCCCGCCGGTCCCGGCCGAACCACCCCGTAGTCGGTGTACCACTCGGGCTTGAACGCGTAGCTCTCCCATCCGTGGCTCACGCGCATCGACCATCCGCCGCGAAGCTGGAAGGTGCTCGACAGGAAGGTCTTGGTTTCCTCGGGCGGATCGCTTCCGAAGCCGTGGTATCCCCACCATCCCATGGTGCTGAACCCCGGAGTCCAGCGCTCGATGACGGCGCCCGGCCTCCCGTAGAAGTTCACGCTGTTGCTGGTGCGGGTGTGGATCACCCCGGGGCGGTTGACAAAGCCGGCCTGGGTCTCGAAGTCGGGGTGGATGCCGTTGATGCGATAGTCCAGCACCAGCCGGCGACCGGTGCGCTGGAATACCGCCTCCCAGATGGGCGCCTCGGTGGTCGTGCCTCCCGACCGGGTGAAGCTCGCGCCTCCCTGCAGGGACATCGTGTAGACGCCCCCGAAGACCAGGCGGGTGTCGGCGGCGGCCACCCGGTTGAAGTCGCCTCCCACGACGCGGTCCGTGTAGACCATCCCGACCGTGGACTGCCCGCCTACGTCGCGCTGCAGCCTGAGCGCATTGAACATGGGGTTCGAGTCGACGCCCGCGCTGCTCGGGACCGCCCCGTCGATTCCCGACAGCAGCCCGATGTTCATCCCGGCCACCTTCCCGGTGAGCTTGACGCCCGTCACCGGATTCTGCAGCCGGCGCGTGTAGATGAGCCGGTTCGGGGCGTCGAAGCGATCGATGCCCTCGAGGAAGAAGGGACGCTTCTCCGGGAAGAAGAGGGCGAAGCGCTCGTTGCTCGAGACCTGCCCCACGTCGGCTTCGACGTGCGAGAAATCGGGGTTCACGGTGGCGTCAAGGGTGAGGTTGGCGCTCACGCCCCAGCGCAGGTTGCCCCCCATTTCCGTGTCCGAGCCGTAACTCCAGGCGTCGCCCCCGTCGGGTGCTCCGTTCAGCGCCGCCGTCACGGCGGGCGTGAAATCGACCACCATGCCGCGGGTGAGGTCGCGCAGGTCCACCAGCCGTCCCGACTGGCCCAGGAAGGAGGCGGCGCCCCGCCGCGCGGCGGTCCAGGTGTCGGTGTACCCCGAGTGCTGCACCTTGCGGATGACGTTGATGCCCCAGCTCTGCACGTCGGACGCCTGGTAGCTGATGCTCTCGAAGGGGATGTGGATCTCGACCTCGTAGCCGTAGTCGGTGAGCCTGCCCCTCGAGTCGAAGATGTAGTCGGGCGTCAGGTTGGTCTCGCTCACCTGGACACCCCGGCTGGCCCGCCCCTGTTCTCCCTCGGTGCGGTTGCCGTCCTGCTGGATGCCGAACGGGTTGACGCCGAAGAGGAAGGCCTGGCGCCGGTCGTCGAAGGTGTCGAGGAGGAGCTGGACGTAGTCGTCGCCCTCGATCCGGTCGCGGTCCGCGAGCGTGGCGTTGACCGACCCCGAGGCGTCGAAGGCCTTGATGCCGAAGTAGATGCCGGTCGGGGAATACCAGATCAGGACCCGGGTGGTGTCGGCGGCCGGCCTCTGGTCCACGGGCTCGTACTGGGAGAAGCCGGTGAGCACGGAGGCTTCGCGCCACGCGGGCTCGTCCAGAAACCCGTCGATGTTCGCGATCTGCTCCAGGCGCGGAACAGAGACCTCGGTCTCGCCCGCGATCCCGGCATACGCCGCCTGCGCTTCCTGCATCACCGGCGCCGCTCCGAGCACGCTGAGGAGTATGGGCAGCATCGCGTTCCCGGCTGGTGTGAAGAGCGCATCCCGACGCGCTCTCCGACAAGTATAGCGCGAGCCGCGTGGGAGCACGACATGCGTTTCGCGCTTGACGCGGGGACCTCGTTAAGCCCATAATGTGGGTTTTCCAAGGTTTTCCGAGGCTCGACCCGGCTGGCCTCCCAGCCGTTTCAGGTCCGTCTCGACAGCAGTAAGGAGGACTCCATGTCAGGTGTACGGAGGCTTGTCCTCGCAGGGCTGACGGCTGCGTTCGCCGCACTGCCCGCCGACGCGCAGGAACCCGTTAGCAGCTTCTCCCTCGGCGCCCATGGCGGACTCATCAACGATCCTGCGGGCTACGATGCCGACCGTATCGTGTCCTACGGGATGGGCGTCCGCTTCGGCGCAACCGCCAACCTTCAGCTCTACGAGCGCATCTCGGTCCGCGGAGACGTCAGCCTCACGTCGAAGTCCGGGACGGACACCAGCGGAGGCATCAACGAGTCGGTCGACCTCGGCCGCCAGTTCTACGGCGCCGGCGTCGAGGTTCTGCTCATGACCGGCGGCAGCATGGAGCCGTACGTCCATGCAGGTGGCGGGCTGGTTGTGGTGGACCGGCAGGGTCAGGACATGAACAGCTACGCGTACGACGTGACGGAGTTTACAGGCGTCGTGGGCGGAGGCGTGAGGCTCCTGCTCGAATCCAACGCGTTCGTGTTCGCGGACGTCACGACCTGGACCTACCAGAACCACATCGTGGACGAGTCCAACATGGACACCTCGTTCAGTGTGGGATTCGGCTACCGCTGGGGCGGTTAGCCGGGAGCAAGCGGCAGTAATCTGTAAGGAGGTCAACCATGAAGCAGAACAAGGTATGGACAGTGCCGCTCGCGCTCCTCGCGCTGGCGCTCCTCACGGCTCCCTCGCTCCTTCGGGCGCAGACCGGGAGCGTCACCGGCGTGATCACCGATTCGGGCACGCTTGCGCCGCTCGAAGCCGTCCAGGTGTCGATCGCGGGACAGGGGATCGGCGGCACGACCAACGCGGATGGCCGCTACCTCATCCCCGGCGTGCCGGTGGGGGAGGTGACGATTCAGGCCGAGCGGCTGGGCTACGTGACCCAGACCATGGTCGTTACGGTAACCGCCGATGCGGCCGCCGTGGCCGACTTCGCGCTCGACAGCGAGGCCCTGCTGCTCGAGGAGGTGGTGGTCACGGCCCTCGGCATCACCCGCGAAGAGCGAAGCCTGGGGTACTCGGTCCAGGGCATCGACGGCGATGAACTGGTCGAGGTGCGTGACAACAACATCATCAGCAACCTGGCCGGCAAGGTGGCCGGGCTGGTGGTGACGCCTCCCGCCGTCCTGGGCGGGACCTCGAAGATGATCCTGCGGGGGGTCGCCTCCATCTCCGGCAACAACGAGCCGCTGATCGTGGTGGACGGCGTGCCCATCGACAACAGCCGGCGCGAGACCGCCGCCAACGGCGGCACCCGGGGCGCGGTGGTCCGCAACCGCAGCGGCATCGACTACGGCAACATGGCCCAGGACATCGATCCCTCGAACATCGAGTCGATCACGGTGCTCCGGGGCGCCAACGCGGCCGCGCTGTACGGGTCGCGCGCGTCCAACGGGGTCGTGGAGATCGTGACCAAGTCCGGGCGGGGCTCGCTCGGCACCACCACCATCACGGCGAGCAGCAACTTCGTGGTCGAATCGCCGCTGCGCATGGTCAAATACCAGAACATCTACGGCGGCGGCGCCACCGACGACGGCTACAACTGGGTCGACGGGCGGGGCGGCGGCGAGAACGACGGCGTGGACGAAAGCTGGGGCCCGCCCCTCGACGGGCGCCTCTATCCCCAGTGGTGGTCGAACGGGGTCCCGCAGCCCTGGCTGCCCTCCCCCATGAACGTGAGGGAGTACTTCCAGACCGGGAACAACCTCACCACCAACTTCGCCATCTCGCACGCCACCGAGCGCTCCAACGTGCGCTTCTCCGCGCTGCGCATGGACGCGACCGGCATGGCTCCGCGGAACGAACTGGAGCGCACCCAGTTGGCGTTGAACGCCGGGGTGGATGTGACCGAGCGCTTCGACCTCGACGGCTCGTTCCAGTACACGCAGACGCAGGGGCACAACCGCCCCGCGCCCGGGAACGGCTCCTACTACGCCATCCACATCTTCAACTGGTTCCAGCGCCAGGTCGACGCCAAGCGCATGGAGCGGGCCAACGCCGAATGGGATCCGACGTCGGGCGTACTCACGCCCAACTGGAACCACAACTATCACGACAACGTCTACTGGGTCCAGAACTACCGGAACAACGACGACCGGCGCAACCGGGTCATCGGCCAGGTCACCGGCAACTACAAGTTGGCGGGCGAGTGGCTGAACGCGCGCGTGCGCCTGGGAACCGACTGGTTCGAGCAGTCCAACAAGGAGGTCTACCCCTTCTACTCCCAGGACACCCCCGAGGGGGGCTTCGTGGAGGCCGCTTCGTTCCATCAGGAGACCAACGTGGAGGCGCTGGTCACCGCGAACCGGCAGCTGACCAGCGATTTCTCGCTCAACGTCAGCGGCGGGGCCAACATGCGGCGCAACGACTTCGACCTGCAGGAGGCGGGAAGCCGCAAGCTCAACGTTCCTGACATCTACAACGTGAGCAACTCGGCGGCACCACCGCTGCTGAACTACGTGATCCAGAAGAAGCACGTCAACAGCCTCTACGGCCTGTTCACCGTCGGATACCGGGACTTCGCCTTCGTCGACGTAACCGCCCGCAACGACTGGTCCTCGACGCTCCCCGAAGACAATCTCTCATATTTCTATCCGTCCTACTCGGGGAGCCTCGTCTTCACCGACGCCCTGCAGATCGACTCCGACTTCCTCTCCTACGGGAAGCTCCGGGCAAGCTGGGCGAAGGTCGGAAACGACGCGGATCCGTACCAGCTCACCTCGGTCTACTCCGAGGTCGACAAGTTCGGAAACATCCCCGGCTACACGACCAGCAACACCATCCCCAACGCCCATCTGCGGCCCGAGGAGACCCGTTCCTGGGAGATCGGCGCGGACCTGCGCTTCTGGTTCGACCGAGCTGCGCTCGACCTCACCTACTACAACTCGACCACCAGGGATCAGATCCTCGCCGTGGACGTGTCGGAAGCCAGCGGCTACAACCGCCAGGTCCTGAACGCGGGCTCGGTGCGCAACAAGGGCTTCGAAGCGTTGCTGACGGTCGACCTGCTGAACCAGCCCCGCGGGCTGGCCTGGGACATGTCGTTCAACTTCGGAAAGAACGACTCCGAGGTGCTTGAACTCGCCCCCGGCCTCGAGTCGATCGTGATCGGGCGGGCCGGCGGCATCCGGGGCGCGGTTGAGGCTCGACCCGGCCACCCGTACGGGGTGTTCTTCGGTCCGGTGTGGAGGCGGGACGCCGCCGGCAACATCATCGTCGGCAGCAACGGACTTCCCATCCGAGGTTCGTCCGAGATCATCGGCTCCTACCAGCCTGACTGGATCGGCGGCGTGCGCAGCACGCTGTCCTACGGCTCCTTCACCGTCAGCGCCCAGGTCGACACGCGCCGGGGCGGGCAGATCTTCTGTGGCTCCTGCCGCCTGGGCTACCGCACCGGCGTCCTGTACGAGTCGGCCAACCCGACCCCCAGAGACTGGGATCCCGACCGCGTCACGGGCCGGGGCCCGGTCGTGTTCCCCGGGGTCACCGAGAACGGATCGGCGAATACCGTGGCGGTGGCGCCGAGAACCCTCGGCACGCGCCTCGACGACGTCGACACCGAGTGGCTCTTCGACAACAACTACACCAAGCTGCGCGAGGTGGCGATCGCCTTCGATCTGCCGCCCGCGTATCTGGACGCGCTCCCGGTATCGCAGGCGCGCATCACCTTCGTGGGCCGCAACCTCTGGCTGTGGACCGGGATCCCGCACATCGATCCGGAGACCGCAGCCATCGAGGGCAGCACCACCGAAGCGAATCTCGCCGGCATCGAAGACAAGCAGTTCCCGACGCCGCGGACCTTCGGAATCAACATCTCCGTCGTGCATTGAGGTGATGAACATGCTTCGACAGGAGAAACCGATGATGCCGAAGACATCTGATTCGAGCGGGAGACCGAGAATGAATACGAAGAGAAGGACAAATCGCGGCCTCGCGGCCGGTTTGATCGTGGCAATGGGCCTGGGCGTCTCCGGTTGCACGGAGGATTTCACAGGGATCAACACCAACCCCAACGCACCCACCGACGTGGGCGTTCAGTACCTGCTGCCCGCAGGCATCGTGAACGCCGTGACCTCCCTGCTGGGAACCGGCTTCGACCGGGGCACGGCCTCGGTCTGGGTGCAGCACTACGCCCGCCTCCAGTACGGCTCGATCGATCGCTACGAGATCGACGGGAGCTTCTCGGACGGGCTCTGGGCCGGCCTCTACACGGGGGCCATCGTGGATTTCGACGCAGTCGTCCAGAAGGCCGCCGAGAGAGGCAACGCGAACCAGGAGGCGGTCGGCCGAATCCTGCGGGCATGGATGTTCCACAACATGGTGGACCTGTGGGGCAATATCCCCTACAGCGAGGCGCTGGGCGGGCTGGCCCAGAGCAACATCACGCCCGTGTACGATGACGCCCAGACCATCTACAGCTCGCTGCTGGCCGAGCTGTCCGCCGCCAGCTCCCAGATCGCCCCCATGAACGGGCTCTTCCCGGACGTGTTCCGGGGAACGGTCGGAAACCCGGACCTGATCTTCGAAGGCGACATGTACAAGTGGCAGCGCTTCGCCAACTCGCTGCGGCTGCGCATGGCGATGCGCATCCAGAGCGCGTCCGAGGCCTCGAGCGCAATCTCGGCGGGCGTCTTCGCAAGCAGCGATGACGAGGCCAAGCTGGTGTGGCTGGGTTCTCCGCCCAATGAGAACCCGATGGCGCCCGCTTTCATCGCCCGTCCCGGCGACTTCCGCATCAGCGCGGCGATGGTCGACGCGCTCATCGAGCACAACGACCCCAGGCTCTCCATCTACGCCGATCCCGCGAGGGAAACGGGTGAGTTCCGGGGCATGCCCAACGGCATGGACGACAGCCACGGGATCGAGTTCGAGCAGGTGTCGCGTGTCGGCAAGTGGTTCCTGCGGCCCAGCACGCCGACGTGGATCCAGTCCTACGCCGAGGTGGCGCTGCTTCAGGCGGAGGCTGCGGTGAGAGGGTATGCCGGTGGCGATGCGGCGGCTCTCTACGAGGCCGGGGTGCGCGCTTCCATGGAGACGTACGACGTCTCGTCGGACGACGTTGACGCCTATCTGGCGCAGCCGATGGTGGCGTTCGCTTCGGACATGGAAACCCAACTGCAGCAGATCGCCCAGCAGATGTGGTTCGCGCTGTACGACCAGGGGCCGGAGGCGTGGGCCTACTTCAGGCGCGCCGACCACCCCGGTCTGGTGGCGGGTCCCGACAACCTGAACAACAACCTCATCCCGGTGCGGCTGCCGTATCCGCAGAGCGAGGAGTCGGTGAACAACGCCAACCTGTCGGCCGCGCAGTCGGCGCAGGGGCTGGGACCGGAGCCCTGGAACACGCGGTTGTTCTGGGATCCGAGCTGAGCCGAGCCCCCAGGGTCTGACCCTCGGTTCGGGTCAGGCCCGGCGGCGAGGAGAAACCGGTCGGCGCCTGGCATGGGCCGGCCGGTTTCGCGTTCAGGATACCCGCAGCGGGCCCGACAGCACGTCGGTGTTGGGGTGGAAGGTCGCCCAGGCAAACCAGAAGGCGATGTAGGCGTCCGCCACCTGCGGGAGCGCCGAGCCTTCGAGAGGCCCCGCGACCGCACGGCCTTCGATGTTCCACCTGCTGCCCGTCTGCACGTCGAAGAACCCGCCGTCCCGCACCGCGAAGGTGAGATCCCGGCCGCCGGATGTCGGGTGGTAGGCCACGGCCGCCTGGGCCCGGGTGGACCAGAACACCACTACCGGCCGCGTGCCCTGCACGTCGTCGTGCACCACCACCACGTCGCCCCGGCTCTCGAGCACGATGAACGGGAACGCCATCCCGAAGCCGTTTTCGCGCGGGATGCCCAGGACACGCTCCTTGGGGGGGCGGCGCGTGTCGAACTCGGGGTTCGGGAACAGGGTCTGGGGGTTGTCGACTACCTCGTAGTCGCCGTAGGGATAGTTCTCATAATCCCGGCCCCGCGGCTGGAGGCCCGAGACCACCAGCGTCTCGGGATGCAGATCCTTCCAGGTGCGCCAGCGCATTTCGATCGCCGGCAGCGGCTCGAGTGGCTGTCCGTCCATCGGCCCACACCGCGCGCCCTGCATCATCTGCGGGAAGAGCGATTCCTCGGCTCCGTCGAGCCGGCGGTTGAACATCATCAGGTTGTTGTGGAAGAGGAGGCCCGATACGCCGAAATCGACACCCTCGACGGAAGACCGATCGAAGACCATGCTCGACCCGGTGAGCGGACAGTAGGTGACCGCGAACGGGCGCCCGAAGTCGTCGAAGTTCACGATCTCGTGCCACCAGAGGATGTTGTGCGGCACCGCGAGGGCCTTCCCGTCCACCTCGAGCCCGATCACCCGGTCCGCTTCCCGGACATAGGTGGCCTCGGCGTGGTCGCTGGAGACCAGCGACGGGTTCACGAGTGCCGGAATGCCGTCCCGGCCTACGCCTCCGGAGACGATGAACTCCTCGGGAATGCTGCAGAAGGAGTCGTCTGGCAAGGACGGCGCCACGCCACCCCCCTGGTCGTCGAATGGCGAGGTCGTCTCGACGAGGCTGCACGCGGTCAGGATGCCCGCGATGGCGCAGAAGGCGGCGCGTCCCGGCCGTCCCGGCGCGAGGCCGTTCATCGCCGTAGCGAGATGAGCTCGATGATGCCCCGGGGATACCCCATCCCGTAGCGGCTCGCCGCCCTGCCCGGATCCAGGTAGTGAATCTCCTGGATGTCCCGCACCTGATACGCGTTCAGGACGTTGATGTCACCGATTCGCGTCCCGTCCATGAAGACCGTCGGAGTCACAGGCGTCGCATTCGCGAGGCCCACGGTCTGGCCCCGGGCGCGCAGCCACTGGGGATGCAGCGCGCGGATGACATCGTGCGCCGTGATCGCCTGCGACTCTTCGATCTGCGCGCGGGTGATGAGGTTTCGGGAGCCGCCAGGGCCGCTGCCGGTGGACGCGCATCCCTGCAGGGAGACGGCGAGGAGGAGGGAGAGGACGAAGTAACGCATGGGGTCCTCCATGGGCGAGGGGAGCTTCCTCAACGTAGCACCCTTGAGGCCTCTGCGCTGATCCTTGCGCGCCACGGAGAGACCGCTCTACCCTCCGGTAGGGCGCAATCGACTGTTGGTGCGCCCATCCGCTACTCGGGAGGTAGCCATGTTGATGACGCTGCGAACGCTGATCCTCCTTCTTCTCGTCTCCGCGACCCCGGTCCTGGCCCAGATGCCGGAGACGCTTCTCGACAACTTCAGGCCCCGGGAAGTCGGACCAGCCTTCATGGGGGGACGCATAGTGGACTTGGCGGTATATGAGGAGGATCCGGCGATCTTCTACGCCGCGACGGCTTCGGGGGGCTTGCTCAAGACTGTGAACGGGGGCAATTCCTGGGAGAACGTCTTCGATCGTCAGTCAACGGTGTCCATTGGCGACGTGGCCATCAACCCTGCCGATCCCAGCGTGATCTGGGTCGGCACGGGCGAAGCCAACAATCGGCAGAGTTCCTCGTGGGGCGATGGCATCTACAAGTCGACCGACGGTGGACGGTCTTGGCAACACATGGGGCTTCGTGAATCGCACCATATCGGTCGAATCATCGTCAATCCGCAGGACACCGATATCGTCTACGTGGCTGCGCTCGGACACCTGTGGGGAGCCAACCCGGAACGCGGCGTGTTCATGACGGTCGACGGCGGACAGAACTGGCAGCACGTGCTCAGCTTGAATGACGACACCGGCGCGGTGGATCTCGCGATCGACCCGGCCAATCCCAAGGTGCTGTACGCCGCGGCCTATCAACGCCGACGCAGTGCGTGGGGCTTCAACGGTGGCGGTCCCCATGGCGGCATCTACAAGACCGTCGACGGTGGGCGCACTTGGAGGAAGCTTGGCGCCGGCCTTCCCGAGGGTGTCGTGGGGAGAATCGGCCTCGACATCTTCCGCGGCAACTCCAACGTCGTGTTTGCGACTGTCGAGCACGAGGAAGGCGGCATATTCCGGTCCGCAGACAAGGGCGAATCCTGGACAAAGGTGAACGACCTGAATCCGCGGCCGATGTACTACAGCCAGATCCGCATCGATCCGAATGACGAAAAGCGGATCTATGTTCTGGGCACCGAACTGTCCGTGTCCGATGACGCGGGCAGGACGTTCTTCGAGGGCGACCCGGAAGTTCACTCGGATCACCATGCGCTCTGGATCAACCCGGCGAATTCCCGTCACCTGATCGACGGCAACGACGGCGGCGTCTGGGTGAGCCGTGACCGCTCTCGAAGTTGGGAACACCTGAACAACTACGCGATGGGTCAGTTCTATCACGTCACAGTGGACATGCAGCAGCCCTATCGCATCTACGGCGGCATGCAGGACAACGCCACATGGGGTGGACCGAGCATGGTTCGCGATCGCCAGGGCATCGCCAATGAACACTGGACCCAGATGCTGGCATGCGACGGAATGTATGTAGCGGTCGATCCCAGCGACGGCCGTTCGATATACACCAACTGTCAGAACGGCCGCATCGTGCGCTATGACCAGGCGACGGGGGAGCGGAAGGCGATTCAGCCGCAGCCGGTGTCCAGCGAGGATACTCTGCGGTGGAACTGGACCACGCCCATCGTCGTGTCGCCTCACGATCCCACGACTCTGTTCACCGGAGCCAACAAACTCTACAGGTCCACCGACCGTGGCCACAGCTGGACGGCCATCAGCGAGGACCTCACCGGACAGGTCGACCGCGACGAACTGACGTTGATGGGCGTCCGCGGCGAGGATATTACGCTATCGAGAAACGACGGCGTATCATCGTTCGGCAATATCACTGCACTCGCCGAATCTCCACAGCTGGCCGGACTGATCTATGTCGGCACGGACGACGGCAAGGTGCACGTGACCCGCGACGGCGGGACGTCGTGGACAGAATTGACCGACAGGATCTCGGGCGTACCCGAAATGATCTACGTGAGCCGGCTGAGGCCATCGGCCTTCAGCGAAGGAACCGTGTATGTGTCGTTCGACGGTCATCGGAGCGACGACTTCCGACCCTACGTCTACGTGAGTAACGACCATGGTGCCTCCTGGCGGTCCATTGCGTCCAACCTGCCAACGGGCTCCGTCTACGTGGTCGAGGAAGACCCGAGGAACCCGAACCTCCTGTACCTTGGCACGGAGTTCGGCCTCTTCGCCTCAATCGATCAGGGGTTGAACTGGACGCGGTGGAACAACCTCCCAACGGTTGCCGTCTACGACCTGGTCGTCCACCCTCGCGACAATGACCTGGTGCTGGGGACGCATGGCCGCAGCATCATCGTCTACGACGACATCTCGCCGCTTCAACAGCTCAACGACGCCATTCTCGCGTCCGGCAGCCATCTGTTCGACATGCGACCCGGCACTCAGTTCATTCCGAACGAGAACGGATGGTTTCTCGGTGGACGCAGCTACAGGGCGGAGAACCCCGAAGCCGGCACCAACGTGCATTACTATCTGAGTGACTCCCTGGACGACGATGTCGAGATCACGGTCCGCGACGCTGCCGGCACCGTTGTTCGCGAACTGACGGGACCGAAGGACGCCGGCATTCATCGGGTCGTGTGGGACCTGCGTGCGGAGCCCAGCGGACCTCCGGCCACGGGTCTCGCCGGAGCGCTGAATCTGACCGACCTGGGTCCGTTCGTGCTTCCCGGCGAATACTCCGTACGTCTGTCGGCGGGCGGGCAGGATCATACGAAGACCGTCCGTGTCGTCGGAGATCCATTGGTCGAGATGACCGACGCCGACCGCAGGGAACTCCATGCCATGCTGTTGTCGCTAACCGGGATGCAAAGGACGACCGAGTCTGCCGCGGACGTGATCGGAAAGATGACTGAGGAGGTCCAGCGGGTGTCGGAGACGCTCGCGGAACATCCGAGCCCCCCCGACGCCGTGATGACCTCCGCCGAGGCAGTGGAAGAGGAGATCGCAGATCTCCGCACGAAGCTGACGGGAGCCGAAGGAGGAGGGTTCGGGTCGTCTGCGCTGAGCGATCGCATTGACCGCCTGAAAGCCGCGCTCATGGGATCGCAGTCGCTGCCCACGGCCATTCAGTCGGATCAGTTCGAGCTGTTCCGCGCGGAGCTGAACGACCTAGTCGGTCGGGTGAATACGTCCATCGACAGCACACTGCCAGACTTCTACCGGCAGCTCAGCGACCATGGAATCCATCCGATCCCGAGCGAGCCGATCAGCGTCCGCTCGCTGCCACCTCTCCGTCCTTCACCATGAAGCGCTCGAACCAGTTGCGGAGCAGCAACTGTACCCGCAGAAAGTTCGTGGGCGGGCGGCTCCTCGAGTGCCATCCGTCCGTCAGGCGAACCATGGCCGTGGGAATCTGCCGGAGCTTCAGCGCGCGGTAGAACTGCTCGGTCTGCTCCATGGGTGTGCGAAGGTCGCGCTCCCCGGTCATGAGCATGGTGGGGGTGGTGACGTTGCCCACGTACATGAGGGGCGATCGCTGGAGGTGCTCCGCCGGGTCATCCCAAGGGAGTTGCTCGAAGTCGTAGTACCAGCTCGATCCGTCGGTCGTCCCCACGAAGCTGATCCAGTTCGTCACCGGGGCCTTGGCCACGGCGGCCGTGAATCGATCCGTGTGCCCGACGATCCAGGACGTGAGAACACCCCCGCCCGAGCCGCCGTACACGAAGAGATTGCGCTCGTCGATGTAGCCGCGCGCCAGCATGGTGTCCACACCCACCATGAGATCGTCGTAGTCCATGGACGGATACGCGTAGTTGATCGCGTTGCCAAACTCGCTCCCGTAGCCGGAGCTTCCACGGGGATTCGTGTAGAGGACCACGTAGTCGTGAGCAGCGTGGTTCTGGTTCTTGAAGTCGAACCCGGCGTTGTACATCGAGTGCGGACCACCGTGGATGCGGAGGATGAGCGGATACTTCCGTGAAGGGTCGAACCCCGGTGGCTTGTTGATCCACCCCTGGATCTGCAGCCCGTCGACGGACGGATACCAGATCTCCTCCACCTCACCCAGCTCGACGTCGGTCAGGGCCGCGTCGTTGGTGGACTTCAGCATTTCTATGTCGCTCGGGCGCTCCAGGTCGAAATGCACGATGCTGCCCGCCTCGTGGTACGCCGTACGGGTCCCCACCACGGTGCCGTCGGAGCCGATGCTGGTCACGGAGAGCATGTGATTGCCTTCGGTGACCGCGCGTGGCTCTCCGTCCAGCGGTGCGTACCAGAGATTCGACGTGCCCAGGATCGACGCCGTGAAGAAGAGTCCGCGGCTGTCGTTCGACCAGGTGACTGTCCCCAGTGCGCGTCCGAGCTCGTCGGCGACCAGGCGCGGGTCAGAGCCATCGGCATTCATCACCCACAGCCCGTTCTCCCGGTACGTGTCGGTTGTGAAGGGGAAGCCCTGGTACGCGATGTATCGGCCGTCCGGTGAAGGCACGGGATTGCCGTCGGGTCCGCGGCGGCTGGTGAGCTGCTCCACCGAACCGGTGTACACGTCCACGGCGTAGACCTCGGATTCCCGGTACTGGTGCTCGGCGTCCTCGGCGCGGAGGCCGGAGAACAGGATGCGCGAGCCGTCGGGCGTCCACGTCGGGGAGCCGTGATCGTAGGGTCCGTCGGTGATTTGCCTGGCGGTCCCGCCGTCGGCGGAGACCACGAAGATGTGCCGGAAGCCGATCGGCGCCCAGCCCTGGGCGTCTCGCCGGTAGACCAGGCGCTCCACGATGCGCGGCGGTGCCGTCCACTCCGCGTCGGCGGGAGCGGTCGGCATGTCAATGCGCCATTCGGGGTCGGGGGGAGCGTCCACCAGCATATTGAAGGCGATGCTTTGGCCGTCCGGCGACCACGTGATTCCGGAGGGGCTCTCCGTGAGCCGCGTGATCTGCGAAGTGGCGCCCTCGCTGTCCATCCAGCGAACGAAAATCTGGGCTCCGGACGGCTCGCCCTGCGCCACGTAGGCGATGCGCGTGCCGTCGGGCGACCACAGCGGAGAGGAGCCGTCGACCAGGAAGCGGTTCCGGCTGCCATCCGCATTCATGATCCAGACATCGGAAACGTGTCCGTCGTGAACCTTGTCGATCCACTCCCGCTCGTAGATGACCTGCCGCCCGTCCGGAGACAGCTGGGGGTTTCTCACGAACTCCCAGTCCAGATACCGGTCAACCGTAAGGCGGTCCGAGAGATCCTGGGCTCCGGCGTCGACCGGGATCAGGAGGGCGCTCAACACCAGGAGCGCGGTGGAGTGCACGATGGTGCGAAGCAGCGCCGAAAGGATGATCGACGGTCTCATGAGGGCCTCCGGGGTAATGGAGAGCGATATGGCATCGACCCTGGCAAGTCAGGGGTCGGCCGGAGCAGGCACATCATGACGCCGACCAGGCTCTCAATCCGGTCGTTCGTCCGCCGCCCCGGCAGGGTTGTCTATCAGCCAGTGGACGAACCAGGACCTCAGACGCTCCAGGCGATCGACGAGGAGCCAGGGCTCGCCAGTCCGTGACAGGCCGTGTGACGACCTCGGGTAGCGCACGAACTCCACGGGTACGCCGAGCTTCTTGAGCGACATGAACCACTGCTCCGCGTCCGCCATGGGAGTGCGCCAGTCCTGCTCGGAGTGGATGATCAGCGTGGGTGCGGTGACGTTTTCCACATACGAAAGGGGTGAGAGCCGATCGTACAGCTCGCGCTGCTCCCAGGGAGGCCCGTAGAACTCGAACTCGGTCATGTTGGGGATGTCGGACGTGCCCCACCAGCTGTACCAGTTCGAGATGGATCTGCTGGTCACCGCAGCCGCGAAGCGGTCCGAGCGGGCGGTGAGCCAGTTCGTGCTCACGCCGCCATAGCTTCCACCGGACACGCCGAGCCGGTCCGGATCGATATCCGGATACTTCGCCAGGGCCGCGTCCACGCCCGTGAGAAAGTCCTCCTCATCCATCACATGCCAGTTGCCGCGCGTGGCATACTCGAAATCGTGTCCGTAGCCCGCCGAGCCCCGGGGGTTCGGATAGAGGACGAAGAAGCCGGAAGCCGACAGGACGTGGAATGTCTGGAAGAAGGTGTTGCCGTAGGCGCCGTGCGGTCCCCCGTGGATCTTGAGGACCATCGGATACCGTTGGCCAGGCTCGTATCCCGCCGGCTTCACCACCCACCCCTCGATCTCGGTCCCGTCGGCGACGGTCCACGTGAGGCGCTCCGCCGGCATGCGCGTAACCCCGGCGAGCCAGGAGTCATTGAACGAGCTGATCCGATGCTCACCGGTTCCGTCGGTCCGGGCAACGTAGACCTCGGCCGGCGTGGCGGCGTCCGTGGAGGTGTAGGCCATGACCCGCCCGTCCTTGGACGTTGACACCGAGGCTACGCGGCGGTCCCCCATGGTCACTTGTCGGACCTCGCCTCCCGAGGCAGCCACCTCGAACAGATGACTGTTCCCCCCGATGGAGGCTTCGAACCGGATCGCCCGGCCGTCGGATGTCCAGGCCGGAGCGCCGGGCGTCAGCCGCCAGTCCGGGGTCAGATTGCGGGGCTCGCCGCGGAACGTTCCGTCCGGGTCCACCGCCACCACCATGAGCTCTTCTTCCCCTCCGTACACGGCCGTCGATACGTAAGCGAGAGATCCTCCGTCGGGGGAGACCGCCGGATTCGATTCGGACCCTGGATTGGACGTGATCGCCCGGGGCTCGCCCCCCGCGCGCGAGACCGTATAGATGTCCCGGATCACCTCGACTTCAGGTTCGAACTGACCGGGATCGGCCGAAAAGAAGATGGTCTCGCTGTCCGACGACCAGGTCACCTGGCCCACGTCGACGGGGAAATCGGTGAGCTTCCTGGGCGCCCCTCCTTCCGAGGGCACGACGTAGAGTTGCTGCTTCGGAGTGGAAGGGGGGTCGGCCTGCAACGGCAGGATGCCGTCGCTCTTGTAGTGAAAGTGGGTGATCACCCGCCCGTCGAACCGTTCACGATCAAGAGTGGTGGTGATCGCGTTCGGAGCGATCCACCCTGCGCGCCCGTTCTCGTCCTCCTGGTCCTCCGTCCATGTGTACGCGATCCACTGTCCGTCGGGTGACCAGGTCGGCGGGCCATTGACTCCATCGATTCGATAAGCCTCGCCGCCAGGGGCGGTCACGGGCACGAACCAGGTCGAGCTGCGCTCGTCACCGCGCTCGGACTGGAAGCTGATTACAGTGCCGTCCGGAGACCAGCTTGGCGAAGAGGATTCCCGGGTGGGGTCGCTGAACCGGCGGGGACCTCCGACCGGTTGTCCCTCCTCCAGACGCTGTATCCAGATTTCCCGGTGCCGCCGGTTTTCCTCCTCCAGGATCGTCGTGGCCACGAAGGCCACGAGGTCACCCGCAGGGGAGACTGCGACATCACCCGGGAAAGTCATCCGGTAGTAGTCCGCTGGCTCGACGCCTCGTGTCTGCGCTCCCGCGGGTGCCGGGATGAGCACACAAAGGAGAATGGTTGTGGCGATGCCTGCTTGCGCCGTACGCATGGTGCGCTCCTCGGAAGGGGGTGTTTTCCCGTTCACGTTTCTTGATGGGCTCAGCGCGGGAACCTACCCTCCCTGGAAGTTCGGATTGTTCGCGAGCTCCTTGAACGGCAACGGCCAGCACGTCGTGGCGGAGTACGGCTCATATCCGACCTTGTGATACGGCGTCCCGGGAGACTGGACTCCTCGCAGGACAAAGGGGTCGGTGCGGAAATAGAGCATCCGCTTCCCTTCGAGATAGAAGTCCAGTGAGTACTGGTCCATGAACTCGATGAAGACGCTCTGATCGTCCATTGGACCGTCGTACGGCGGCTGGCCGTTGGCTTCGCGCCGCGCCTGCACCAGGCTCAACTGGGCTGCATTCCCCTGCGCATGCGCCGCGATGTAGTCGGCTTCGAGCCTGGACGCGAGCCGGATGGGATCGTTGTAGCTCGTGTATTTCCCCGGGCTGAAGATCTCGGTCTGCCCATCCATGGGAACATGCCTGTTTACTTCCGGCGGAATCACGGTTACGCGAGGATCGTCCAGGTCGCGAAAGTCGGGGTGCACCGAGACGACCGACTGTCCGAAGGTGCGATCCCACACCCGGTTCGACAGGCGCGTGCGATTGGCGATGTCGTCCACGAAGGTGAGGTTATACACGAACCCTTGCGCTACCTGACCGGCGTCCGCGCTGGCCTCGCCCGCGCGCCCGAGCTGAAGGTTGGCCCGAGCTCGTCCGACGAGACCGGCATTGACGAAGTCCTGGGCCTCCCCGGGCCCAAGTCCCCTGCTGATGTCGATGGCGTGAGAAAAGCGATCGGCGGCCGACTCGAGCATCTGCGCCGTGCTGAGAGCAGGCCCGCCGCCCACTGCTCCCTGGCAATAGAATTCCGCCATGGCCAGGAAGGACCAGCCCGTGAACAACGCGGCTCTCGCCGCGTGGATGCTGCCGGCTACCTCCGTTCCCTCGAGCTGCTCGGAAACTCGGGCTCCGAGAGCTATCGCCTGGGCGAGTTCCGGGAACTCACTGGAGAGCGTCTGATCTACGACACGCGTGGCCCAGAGATTGCCCGGCGCGTTGATGTCGGCGCTGAGGATCTCTCCGGTGAACCATCCACCCTCCACGATGAAGTCTCCCCATGCCTGCTTGAAGTTCTGCTGGGTGGACAACGCCAGCGCACGAGCGTCACTCACCGGGTCTATTTCCCCGGCAATTACCGCGTTGGGGTTGGGGACCGTCAGAAAGTCATCACACCCGGAAAGTCCCAGGCCGACGACCACAAGTGCGATCGTGGCCAGGCCTCGCGTTCCATTCTCTATCATGGTTCTCATGGTTCCCCCTCAGAATCCGAGATTCACCCTTATGCCGTAGCGGCGTGCCGGGGGCACGTTGAAGAAGTCATAGACCTGGAATCCCTCTCCGAGGTCTCTGGCAGGGCCGGAGATGGCTTCGGGAGAGTGCCCGCTGTAGTCGGTCCACAGGGCAAGGTTGCGTGCCGAAAGGGTGATCGTCGCACGATCGGCCCCGAGTTGGCCTGCAAGTTGCGCAGGGAGGGCATACACCAGCGCGAGTTCCCGGAACCGGAGGAAGTCCGCCTTCTCGTACCAGGCCTCGCGGACCTCCGCCTTGTTCACTTCCTGTCCCGACTCGTTCACGAACGGGCCGAAGCGGCGGAGCTGCTCCTCAGGCGGGAGATAGTTCGGGTCGAACGCTGCCCGAGCCCGGGCAAGCTGGATTTCGCGGTACCGCCGCTGGTTGTTGTTCATGTAGTAGTCGCCCTTCCAATCCAGCTGCGCGGCTACACGAAGATCGCCGAAGATCGTCATGGTAGAGGCGATGCTGCCCTCGTGCCCCGGGAACTTCCCGCCGATGAACTCCAGCGTGTCCGAAACGATGACCTGGTTGCCTGCCACATCGATTCGGCGAATCTTCGGCGAGAAGAACGACGAGAGGGGACGCCCTTCGACGAAGCGCTCGAACTGCCCGAAGGCGGGAAGATCTCCCAGATCGACGAGCTCATTGGTGAGGGTACTGGCGGACAGGGTCACGTCCCAGGAGAAGTCGGGTGTGGTGATCACCTGGGCATTCACGAGGGCTTCGAGACCGCGGTTGTGCACCTCGCCGACGTTGTCGAAGGGGTCTTCCCTGAATCCGACCGAGGGCGGGAGTTCCCTGCGAAGGAGGAGATCCTTCGTCACCTTGTTGAAATAGGTGAGTTCGATCCCCAGTCGGTCGTCCAGAAAGCTTGCATCCACACCGGCTTCGAATTCCGTTCCCCGCTCGGGTCTCAGCTCGAGCTTGCCCGGGTTCAGCAGACCGAGCCCCACTTCGACATTTCCGGCCCTGGTGGCGTACGGAACCGGATCCAGTGTCTCCAGCGTAGCTCCCGGTGGCGGCGCACGTCCCGTTGCTCCATACGCCGCGCGCAGGCGGAGTGTGTTTATGAAGCCCAGGCCGCCTCCGAAGAACGGTTCCTCCGAAACAACCCACGAAGCTCCGGCCTTCGGCAGGTAGACGGCACCCACTTCCTCGCCGAAGGAAGAGTTCCGGTCGACGCGCATGCCGACCTGGAAGAACAGCCGATCCTGGTAACCGACCTCCCCCTGCCCGATGTACCCGAGCGACCTCTCCCGCAGGAAGCGCTGTCCCCCGGCGCTCTCGGCAGCGGCGGAAACCACGCTGGCGGAGTTGGTGGCGAGGCCCAGGCCGTCACCCCACAGGAAGTCGTCCCGGATGTCGACCACCTGGACCCCGACTGCTCCGTTGGTCGACCACTGGCTGGCTCCGCCGAAGCGGAACGTCGCGTTCGTGATGTAGTCCAGGGTGACATACTGGAGGCTTCTGCGCGTCTCACGCACCAGCCCGGGATTGTGGGTGGATCGATACAGATTCTGATCGGTCCTGGGGATGTGGCGAACCTTCTCGTTCGCCGTGTAGTCGCCGCCCACGATCAGCCGATTCGAAAGCCAGTCGAAAGGCTGGAAGCCGAGCTCGAGCGTGGGCATGTGCCGGACGACATCGACCTCGTTCTTGATGGCCGCGATGGCGTCGACCTGGCGGGGACCAAGCCAACCGTCGTTCGGTTCCGTGCCCACCGTCAGGGGGGAACCCAGGAGCGCGTTGGTCACCATCCCGTAAAGGCTATGGTTGTTGTCGGGCTGCCGGCTGTACGTGGTCAGCAGTGTATAGCCGGCGTTCAGCGTCAGGACCGGGTGCGGGGTCCACGTGACATTGACGCGGCCCGACCGCTTGTCCCAGTCGCTGGCAGGGAGGGTGCCGTCCTCGCCCGAGGCGAAGAGGGAGAGATAGTATGTGAAGTCTCCCGTGTCCGTTCCCCCTCTTCCGGACCAGCTCAGGGACTTGTGGTTGCCGGTGCTGAAAGCGCCGTACCGCTCAAGCGGATTGTCCGAGACCACGGTGCCGACGGGCACTCCCTGGCAGAGCGTGGCGCCACGGTCGATGTGAGTCTGAGCGCACACGCCCCAATTGGAAGGCGGTGTGAAGTTGTCATGGGAGATGGCGTCGTATTCCGCCGTGAGCGTCTGCCGGAAACCGCCGGCCGACCCGCGCTTCGTGATGATCTGAATCACGCCCGCGGAAGCGTCCGCCCCGTAGAGCGTTGCGGCTGCCGGTCCCTTCACCACCTCGATGCTCTGGATGTCCTCGGGGTTGAGGTCATTCAGCCTGCTGGTTGCCTGTCCTCCCGTTCCGGTGCCGCTGCCGGAGCCTTCCCCCGGCCGGTTCACCGATTCGATCGTGCCGTTGGCACGAATCCCGTCGATGAAAATGAGCGGCTCGTTGGAGAGGGATATCGAGGAGGAGCCCCGTATTCGAATCTTCTGTGACGAGCCGGAGACACCCGATCCGTGCGTTACGGACACTCCCGGGATCCGCGACTGGAGAACCTCGGAGACGCTGTTGATCGGAGCCAGCTCGATCGCTTCCGCGGCATCGACGACCGACACCTGCGCCGGTTGGGACCGTCGCAGACTCTGACCGGCCGTACCGGTCACAACGATCTCATCCAGTCCGATCGCTGACACGGTCAGCTCGAAGTCGAGAATGGCGGTCTCGTCAAGTACGACGGTGACGGTCTGTTCCCCGGTATGGTATCCGATCCTCTCGGCGCGGACCGTCACTTCACCGACGGGAACGTTGATGATGACGAAGGTTCCGCTGGCGTTCGTCAGCGTTCCCCGTCCTGTGCCCGGGAGGTGTACCTGGACGCCAGGGAGAGGTAGTGACGTGCCGGCTGCAGTGACGCGTCCGGTGATCCTGCCCTCTTGCGCCTGGACCGG
Organism: Gammaproteobacteria bacterium; assembly: GCA_028819075.1. Classification (NCBI taxonomy): domain Bacteria; kingdom Pseudomonadati; phylum Pseudomonadota; class Gammaproteobacteria; species Gammaproteobacteria bacterium. The sequence goes on along the minus strand of JAPPMM010000047.1, from coordinate 19,850 downwards.
ACCAGCCAGCGCCAAGAAGAGCAGGACGGAGCCTGCCGCTGAAGAAGAAAACGGACGAGTACAACGAGTGAAAGACATCATCCAACCTCCGTCCGAGGGATGGGGAACGGCGGGTGCCGTGGTGGAAGGCGCCAAAAAAGCCTGAGCTGTTACAGCGGGTCTCCCGGACGATCAGGTTAAATCCTACAAGCTACCATCTTCATCGGCAAGGATGAAGACCTTTCCGGAATCGTTGACCAGATCCGGGCCTTTCCGGAAGTGCCGTCGCGGTCGGAATCCGCCCCCGTCAACCGCGATTCTGCGCGTGGAATGTTGCGAGCGCGGCCGCGTGAACCGCGTACCTGTCGCAGATCAGACGGGTGTCACAACACCGCGTCGTGGAATCGCGTCCGGCAAGGGTCCCAACGCCGGAGGGCTCACAGCGCCGATTGTTCCGGGGTTGGTGGGAGACGGGGCGTTTTCCTCTCCTCCCGAACCAATGGCTTGGTGGATCAGCATGCCGAGCGCGGTAGCCAGGGCGGTGGTAAGGAGGCTGGTGCGCCAGACGGACACCCGCCGCGCCTCGACGCGTTCAATCTCATCCCGCAGGAACGCCATGTGGTCCTGAAGGACGCGGCCCCCGCCGATGCCGGCAGCGTTGGTTACCCGAGCGACGGATAGAATGATCTCACGCTCGCTCACGGAGACGAGCTCCCCTTCGTACTCCCGCTCGGCCGTCATATCGAGGTCGTCGAGACGGAGGGCGCCCGCGACGGTCAAACGAACCCGGACGTCGGTTCCCGGCGGCGGGACGGAAGCCAGGGGAGCGTAGCTGAAACAGCCGGCAAGCAGCACCAGCAGTGCCGGCAAACTCGCGCACTTCAGAATCTGCGAGGCCATCGGGAAAGCCTAGCCTCCGCGTGGCGGCCATGCCAGCCCGAACCCGTGGCTAACGCTGCCATCGTAAGCCCGCCGCCAACCCGCTTGCCCCCCTATCCCGTCGCGGCGTAATCTCACTGTTGCAAGTCAGATCTTCCCTGCGGCAGGAGGTAAACATGCGCGGATCGACTGCAACCCGAACCGGAATTCTTGCCCGCCGGGCTCTCGGCGTCTCGCTCTTCCTTTCGCCCCTGCTGACGGCCTTACCCGCCGAGGCCCAGCATCGCGATGGGGAAGGGGAGATCACCATGGCGATGGTGGGGGACCTGATCATCACGCGGGCGCTGATGCCCTACGACGAGCCCGAGTTTCTGAAGCTGAGGGACGTGATCGGCGGGAGTACCGTGGGCCTCGGCAACATGGAGATGCTGCTGCACGAGTACGGTCCCGACATCATTCCTTCAGCCCAGAGCGGGGGCACGTACATGGCGGGGCATCCGGACCTGGCGAAGGATCTGGCCTGGATCGGCCTGGACATGCTGGGGCTCGCCAACAACCACACCATGGACTGGGGCGCGGGCGGGATGCGCTCGACTCAGCGTGCGCTTGCCGCGGCCGGAATCAAGGTCGCCGGCTCGGGCGAGAATCTCGCGCTCGCCAGGGCCCCTGCCTACCTGGAAACGATGGATGGCCGGGTGGCGCTCATCGCCGTGTCGTCGAGCTTCTCCGAGCACATGAGAGCCGGCCACCAGCGTCCGGACATGCGCGGGCGGCCCGGCCTCGCGCCGATGCGCTTCGAGACCACGTACACGGTGCCACGCGACGTCTACGAGAGCCTGGACGAAGCGCGCGCCCAGGTAGGGGGCATCGAGGGCAACTTCGAACCCGGCGATGGCTACCGCACCATCACGACCCCGCACGAGGGCGATCTGGAGGAGCTGCTGGCGACGGTCCGCGATGCGCGCCGGCAGGCCAACTGGGTGGTGGTGACCAGCCACACCCACCAGGGGGGTGGCAACAACTACATTCCGAGCCGGGCCGGAGACCAGCCGGGCTGCCTGGGCCTCTATCAGGACGAATGCAACGAGGGCAGCTATGTGCCCGCGGACGCGCTGGTGACGTTCGCCCGGGCCACCATCGATGCCGGGGCCGATGCCTTCTACGCGCACGGTCCGCACGTGCTGCGCGGCATCGAGATCTATCAGGAAAAGCCGATCTTCTATTCCCTGGACGACTTCCTGTTCCAGAACGAGACCCCGCCGTTCCAGCCCTGGGACAACTATGCCCGCTATGACGTGGACGAGTTCAGGGGGCTGCCGTCCGATTTCTACGATGGCAGGGAAGTGGCGTCAGGAGGCGGGCGTCCCGCGGCGGACTACTGGTGGGACGGAGTCGTGGCGGTTTCGGACTTTCGCGACGGAGAGCTCTACGAAATCCGACTGGTGCCGACGGTCCTGGGGTACGGACTGCCGCGCCCGCAGCGTGGCCGGCCGGTGGCGGCCTCGGGCGAGGACGCGCAACGGATCCTGACGCTCCTGGCCGCGCTCTCGGACCCGTTCGGCACGGAAATCGAGGTGGTTGGAGATGAGGGCGTGATCCGCGGGCCGGGGGCGTTGAGGACGGATAGTTCGGGTCGGCGGTAGCGCCTCAGTCCGTCGCGGGCGGCCTTCTTCCCTCGGTGGGCGTGATCACGATTCCGGGGAGCATCCCTGTGGGCGCGCCCTCGTCCACGACGAAGCTGCCATTGACGAGCACGTAGTCGATTCCGGTCGCGTACTGGTGCGGATTGGTGAAGGTGGCCATGTCGCGGACCTGCTCGAGGTCGAGGACGACCACGTCGGCCACGAAGCCTTCCCGCACCTGGCCCCGGTTACGGAACCCCAGGATCTGGGCGGGCAGCGTGGTCATGGAGCGGATGGCGTTCTCGACGGACAGGACGCCGCGGTCGAGGGCGTATTGCCTGATCTTGCGCGGGAAGGTGCCGTAGTAGCGGGCGTGGATGGCCGGTCCGTCCTCGGGCAGTGAGATGCCGCCGTCGGAGGCAGTTGCCACCCAGGGCTGCGCGGAGAAGTTCTCGATGTCCTCCTCGGAGAACGAGAAGCTGCGCAGACGCCCGCCGCCGCGCCGGTCACGCATTCCCTCGAGCTGGAGCTGGATTGCGGTCTCGACGGTTGAGATCCCGCGCTCGTCCGCGATCTCGGCGACGCTCTTGCCGATCAGCGTGCGATCCGGGTAGTCGAAGACCACGATGTTCTCCGCGCCGCCCCGGAACTCCGTCTCGTAGGCGATGTCCTGCCTGAGCATGCGGGCGCGCTCGGGATCGGCCAGGGTCGCGCGCAAGGCTTCCGTGTAATCGGGCGTCGCGCCCGGACCACCGCCCGGCGGCTCATCGTCGGCGCCCACGGCCCATTCCGGAATCAGGCTAACGTTGCCGTCGCTCCCGCTGGTCGCGTAAGGGTACTGGTCTGCGAAGATGGCGACGCCCCGGTCCCGGGCCCGGCGGATGGCCGCGATGATGGCGCCGCTCGAGCCCCAGTAGTTGGCGCCCCGGGCCTTGATGTGGGTCGCCACCACCGTGGCCCCGGTGCGCTCGCCGATTTCGATCGTCTCCTGGATGGAGTTGAGCATGGTGGGAGGCCCGGGCTCGTCCTGACTCGGCCTCCACCACATCGGCGAGGTGCCGCTGCTGCGCTCATGCTCGATGAAGACGCCGCCGTACGGCACGATCTCCTCCACGACCGCGACGACCTCGTCGGTATTGCTCCAGCGGCCGGGGACGTATTCGAGGCCCGCCGACATCCCGAAGGCCCCCGCTTCCATCCCTGCGCGCGCGAGGTCCCGCATGCGCTGCACTTCCGCGGGCGTCGCGAGACGCTGGTAGTCGTCGCCCATGGCCTCCGCGCGAATCGAGTTGTGGCCCACCATGAGGATCGCGTTGGGACCGATGCGCAGGTCCTGCAGCAGCGACCTCTGCGCACCGATGTCCACCGGGCTGCGGCCGTCCTGGTTGATGACGACGGTAGTCACGCCCTGGGTGACCAGGTTGGCGGCGGCGCGGCGGCGCTCGTCCGGCGCCGCCAGACCTCCAGCGCCGTGCGAATGAAGGTCGATGAAGCCGGGCGCCACCACCTTGCCGCGGGCGTCGATGACCCGCTCGGCCGGCGCGTCGGCCAGGTCGCCCACGGCCGCGATCATCCCGTCCCGGATGCCGACATCGGCGTAGATCCACGGGTTTCCCGTGCCGTCCAGGACCTGAGCCCCGGTGATGAGCACGTCGAATGAGGACTCCTGCGCCTGTAGGCGCGAGACGGGCGCGAACAGCGAGAGCACGAAGAGGCCAGTCAGCAAGCGACGCATGGTTTCCTCCGATATCGTTACGCACCCCATAGCGCCGGAAGGCGATCCAGGAACCAGAAGGTGGCGAAGGCGCCCAGGGCATATCCGAGGGCGGGCTCGACCCGTTGCACAGCGAAGCGTTTTGCCCGTCCAGCGATCTTCGCCAGCGCGATCAGCGCCACGACGAACGCGAGCTGTCCCGCCTCGACGCCCAGGTTGAAGAAGAGAAGGGCGACCGGAACGTCGCTGGACCTGAGCCCGATCTCGCCGAGAGCGCCGGCGAATCCCAGCCCGTGCAGCAGCCCGAAAACGAAGGCCACCAGCCACGGATACCGGTGCACGAGGCTCTCTTGGCCCTGGCGCCCGACCACGATCTCGCGGGCCAGCAGCACGATGGAGAGGGCGATCGCGGCTTCGACCGGTGCGCGATCCACGGGCACGTAGCCGAGCACCGCCAGCCCCAGCGTGATGCTGTGCGCCAAGGTGAAGGAGGTGATGGTCTTGACCAGCGACCAGAATCCCCCAACGAGCAGGAGCAGTCCCAGCACGAAAAGCAGGTGATCGATCCCGAAGAGGATGTGCTCCCCCCCGAGAATGAAGTACGTGCCCGCGAGTCGGCCGGTCGTCCCGCCTCCCGCGCGCAGATCCGCCAGCCGGATGGGGACCGAGCGGCCATCGCCGCGGAAGTAGGCCGACGCCTGGGAGCCGTCGCTCCAGCGCACGAGCGCGACCACGCCGGCCAGCGACCAGGGCAGCTCCAGGCTGTCGTCGAACGTCAGTTCGGAGGCGCATTCGAACGCGAAGCCCGCGCTCACGAGCACGCCCGCGTCCTCCGAGCCAATCGGCGTGCAGCGCTCCGGCAGCACCCCGCGCAGGTCGATGATGGGCGACACCTGGGTATCGACGATGGAGAATACGTACCGGGCATCGCCGATCTGGTCCAGGTAGACGCGGGCGACCGAGGTCACGTCCACGTCGTGGGTGGGGAGGGGGGCAGGGGCGGTGGCCGCGGCAGGGCGCGGCGCGGTCGTCCGCGTGAAGTCCGCCTCATAGCCGGGCGCCGGCGTCGAGGACGCGACGATGAGCGCAAGGACCGCCGCGAGGCCAACGGCTTTCGTCATCGTCCCTCCGGCTCGTCGATGACGATGTTGTAGCGCTCGCGCAGCCCCCCGACCGCCTGGTCGAGCCGCGCGGCTTCCTGATCGGCGACCCAGTCGAGACGTACTCTCTCGCGCACGCTTTCGAGGGGCGGAAGCTCTGGAGTGGCGCGCTCGACGATCCGGAACCAGTGCTGGCCGCGAACCGTCTCGTGAGGCCCGATCCAGCCTTCGGTGTTCGCACTGAGGATGAGTTCGGCCGTCACAGGCCCGAACAGCCTCCTCAGGTCGCCGCCGGTCACTTGGCGCAACACGGACGCTCGCACGTCGGTATTGTCGGCGAGCTCCTGGGCGGAAACGCCGGCCTGCAGCCGACCCACCAGGTCTCCAGCCGCCCCCAAGCCCGCGGCAATGACGACCTCCTCGATGGTGAGTGTCGGCTCGGGCGTGTAGCTCGTCCGGTTCGCCTCGTAGAAATCCCTGAGCTCGTCTTCCGTGGGCTGGATGACGTCCCCGCTCAGGACGTGAAGCATCTTCTGCACCAGGATGTCGTCGATCCGGCGATCGGCTTCGAGCCCCATGTCGAGAGCCTCGCGCACGAGAACCTGCTCGTCGATGTACGCATCCTCGACGAGCTGCCGCTCCTCCGGGCTAAGCGGAGCGCCGCGCAGCGCTTCCAGTTCCGCGATCCGGACCTCGATCTGCACGCGATCGATCGTGATGACGTTGCCGCGCCACGACTCGAGCGCCGCGTTCGCGCCGAACAGCACTGCCGCCAGCAGCACGAAGTGGGATGTCGGCTCGCGCAGGATGCGGCGGAAGAGGGGCGTTGCGGATATCGGTTCAGCCATGCGCATCCACCTCGCCGGCCGCGTGCATCGAGGCCGGCAGGATTCCAACGGGCATACGAGCAAGTTACGGGGGTGGGGATGGGCCGGACAAACGGCGGGGCGGGATGAGCCTGAGACGCGTAGATTGCTACAACTACGCCATCCCCGGCTCTTGAGGCTTCCGCCACGGCGACCGACGACTCAGCCTTGAACGCATACGCAGCTGTCACGGACAAGAATTGGTTCGATCACCTCAGAGGGCTTTCTCGTCGCGAGCAGGTAGACGAAGTCAACTTCTGGACTCCGAAGCCTTGGGGTGGTCACTTCCGCGTGCTCACTCGAGGCCAACCGTTGCTGTTCAAGCTGAAGAGCCCGCACAACGTGATCGCCGGCGGCGGGTTCTTCGAGCACTACACCGAACTCCCGATCGGCTTGGCATGGCAGGCGTTCGGGGAGAAGAACGGTGCTCCGAGCCTTGACGCGGTTCGGCACCGCACCGCTCATCTCCGCAGGGATCGTCCGCGGTCATCGAACTACGTGATCGGGTGCATCCTCCTGGCTGAACCTTTCTTCTGGGATGAGAAGGACTGGTTTCGCCAGCCCACCGATTGGGCTCCAAGCATTCAGCGGGGGAAGGGATACGACTTGCGGACCGGCATCGGGCGCGAGCTATGGAGGCAGGTGACCGATCGCCTCCACGGAACCATCGTGGCGGAACCGAAGCCCGAAGGCTGGCTGGATCTCCCGGGAGGCTATGCCGATCCCGTGCCGGTGAGGCATCGAGTGGGACAGGGGATCTTCCGAAGCGTCGTCACCGACGTATACGAGCGCCAGTGCGCACTAACGCGCGAGAAGGCGCTTCCGGCTCTCGACGCGGCCCACATCCAGCCTTTCAGCGAGGTCCCGGAGAACTACATCCAGAACGGAATGCTGCTTCGGTCCGATGTGCACAGGCTCTTCGACGCAGGTTACGTGACCGTCACGCCGGACCACCACTTCGAAGTCAGCAAACACATCCACACCGACTTCGATGACGGCGAGAACTACTACAAGCTGCATGGGAAGGGGTTGTGGGTTCCTACCCGCGCCAAGCATCGGCCAGGTCGGGACTACCTGGAGTGGCACAACCAGAACCGGTTCCGCGGTTAAGCCGGCAGGCCAACGGCATCAACTCACGTAATCACCCTCCCGATCCTCTGCTGCAGCATCCTGTTGAAGTTCTCCAGGTCCTCTGCCAACACCTCCTGAAGCGCCTCCTCCACCTCCCCCAGCTGCACCCTCAGCACCTGCGACACCTCCGCGTGCTGGTCCGTCGGCCGGAAGTCCGCCGTCGCGACCGCTCCCTGCAGGTAACGCAGCCTCCCCACGATCTTCGATGGCCAGCGCACCCCGTCGCTCCCGGTGTCGATCAGCTGGATCAGCTCGTGCTCCACCTCTATGAGGGCGGCGTCCAGCGCTTCCCCGGCCTCGATCAGATCCTCCGCGCCCTCTTCCTCCTCCAGAACCGGCCGCAGGTCGTAGATCTGGCGGCGCAATAGCTCGATGCGGTTCACCATGTCCGCTGCGCGGTTGCGGTCGGCCATGATCTCCCGCACCAGCTCGGTCTGCGCCGCGATGTCGGCGAGCGACCCTTCCGAGTTGGGATCCTTCAACACGGTCAGCGTCTGGCTGCCCATCTCTTCATCGTCGACGAGCAGAGTCACCATGTAGGTGCCCGGCGGCTGGAGCGGCCCGCCGCCCCCACCGAAGCCCCCACCGCCCACGCGATAGCCCTCGTCCGGCATCGGGAACCAGTCCGAATACAGCGGCTTCGTGCGCAGGCGGATCTCGGTGGGCCCGTCGCCGGTCAGGTCCCACCACACGCGGTTGAAGCCCGCGCTGCTGGTGCCGTCCAGGGTCGTGACTTCCTCTCCCGCGCTATCGTCGATGCGGAGCTGCACCGTGCCGGCGCCCTCGCCCAGCCAGTAGGTCAGCGGGGCCTCGCCCTCAGGGTTCTCGCCGTCGGACCAGTCGTCCAGCATGGTCGCGGGCTCGGTCACGGGGCGGAAGCGGTAGGCGTTGCGCGGCTCGAAGAGGTGCGCGGACGACGCGGACACCTCGTCGGTCAGTTGCTGCACCGGCCCCAGGTCGTCCAGGATCCAGTAGCCGCGCCCGTACGTCCCGATCACCAGGTCGTTGAAGTGCTCCTGCTGGAAGATGCCGTAGTACGGCGTCGGCGGCAGGCCCGGCATGAAGCGCTGCCAGCTGTCGCCGTCGTCGTAGCTGATGTAGAGCGAGCTCTCGGTTCCCAGGTAGAGCAGCCCCGGGCGCACCGCGTCCTCCAGCAGATACCGCGTATAGTCGACGGGATAGTTATCGACCCCGTCGGTGATCCGCGTCCAGCTCTCACCGAAGTCGTCGGTGCGGTAGGCGCGCGCCTCGAAGTCGCCCACCTGGTGGTGCTCGATGGTGATGTAGGCGCGTCCCGCGTCCCAGCGCGAGGCGTCGATGCTGCGCACAACGCCGTCGGGGGGCAGATCGGGGATGTTTTCGGTCACGTTGGTCCAGCTGGCTCCGTTGTCGCGGCTCACCTGCATGAGCCCGTCGTTGGTGCCCGCCCACAGGACGCCCGCCTCCACCGGCGATTCGTCGAAGGCGTAGATCACGCAGCAGAACTCCACGCCGATGTTGTCCGGGGTCAGTCCTCCGGAGATGGTCTGCCGGGACTTGTTGTTGGTGGAGAGGTCCGGGCTGATCACCTCCCAGCTCTGCCCGTTGTTGCGGGTGCGATGGACGTGCTGGCTGGTGACGTAGAGGGTGTTGGGATCATGCGGCGAGAGCAGCAGCGGGAAGGTCCACTGGAAGCGGAAGCGCATGTCCTCCGCCGGCCATCCCAATGTGGACATGGGCCATACCTCGACGTCGCGGAACTGTCCCCTGGCGACATCGTGGCGCACCACGATCCCGCCCGCGGCTCCGGCACCGGACGCACTCGACCACACGATGTTGGGATCGCGCGGATCGGGGGTCGCGAATCCGCTCTCGCCACCGCCCACGCCGCGCCACTCGCCGCGCGGGATGCGCCCGTTCGAGAAGAGCCCGCCCATGCGCGAGTTGGAGGGGCCCCGGAATGAAGGACCGTCCTGGCGGTTGCCGAGCACGTTGTACGGGATCGCGTTGTCGGCGGTCACGTGGTACATCTGCGCGATCGGCAACTGCACCCGGAACCAGGAGCGTCCCCGGTTCTCGCTGACCGAGAATCCGCCGTCGTGGGCGACTGCGATCCGGTCGGCGTTCAGTGGGTCGCTCCAGATGTCGTGATGGTCCCATCCGGGCGCGTCCCCGGCGAAGAGGAAGTTGGTGGTCTCGTGGGTCTCGCCGCCGTTCCGGCTCACGCTGTAGCTGGACGACAGGAAGTAGACCTCGTCGCGGTCGTCGGGCGCCACGCCGCAGCGCGTGTAATAGGCCTGGCGCGTGGCGAGGTCATGGCTGTATGAGGCAAGGCGCCAGCTGTCACCCCCGTCGCTCGTGCTCCAGAGTTCGCCCGAGTCGGTATCCTCGCCGTCGATGGGCACCCCGTCTCCCGTCTCGATAAGGGCGTAGATGCGGTCGGAATCGGACGCCGACATGCAGAGCCCGATCTTGCCGATGCGGCGCGTGGGGAGGCCGTTGCCCTCGATCTCGCGCCAGGTGTCGCCCCCGTCCATGGTCACGTGGATGCCGCTCGCGGGGCCCCCGCTGTCCCGCTTCCAGGTCTTGAGGTCCAGGTCCCACATGCTGGCCACGATCTTCCGCGGGTTGTTCGGGTCCATCACCATTTCGTATGCGCCCGCCCCCGGGTCGACGAACAGCACCCGCTCCCAGCTCTCGCCCCCGTCGAGGGTGCGGTACACGCCCCGATCCTCGGACGGCTGGTACGCGTGCCCCAGCGCGGCGACGTAGACGATGTCCGGATCGGCGGGATGGATGAGGATGCGGCCGACCCGCCCCGTCCCTTCCAGCCCCACGTGCGCCCACGAGTCGCCGCCGTCGGTGGACTTCCACATGCCGTTGCCGATGGAGACGTTCGACCGGATGGACGACTCGCCCGTCCCCGCCCACACGATGGCGTGGTCGCTGGGCGCCACCGCGAGCGCGCCGATGGAGTGCACGGGCTGGTCGTCGAACACCGGTTCCCAGTTGAGCCCTGCGTCCTCGGTTCGCCAGATGCCGCCGCTGGCCGCTCCCGCGAAGTAGATACTCCGGTTGCCGGGCACTCCCACCACCGACGCGAGCCGGTTGCCCACCGGGCCGATGTGGCGGAAGCGGAGGCCGCTCAGATGTTCTTCCGGGACCTCCTGGGCGGAGAGCGGGACTGTCGGGAGCGCGAGGAGTGCGACCAGCGCGAAGCCAACTGCGGCGGCGGGCGCGATCATGCGGAAAACGCCCATGGATGCGGTCTTACGGGATACGGTCATGGTCCTGGCTCCACCGGATTGGAAGCACCGAGAATCGCGAAAAGTCTGCCAAAATGTCAGAAGATGAAGGCTTCTGAGGCGGCCAACACCGAAAACTCTGCCATAATGGCAGACTTCACCCACCGCGAGCCGCCATCAGCACCCTGTGAATCGCCTCCACGGTCGCATCGGTGCGGAACTCGATCAGCCTCCTGCCGTGCTCGATCGTCCGCTCGGCTGGCAGGATGCTGATGCCGTTGATCGACGCCTTGTCGGCCGCGATGCGTTGCTGGAGCCGCACATGCTGCGGATCGTCGTTCATGATGATCGACGTGATGTAGTAGTCGTCGTGGAGGCCTTCAAGCCGGGGATCCTCGTCGATCCCGAGTTCCTCGCGCTGATAGGTCAGCACGTCGCCGTAGTTGTAGTACTCGCGGATGTGGGCGATCACGACATTTTCGTCCGCCCATCTTTGCGAGAGCTCCGTGGCCACCGCGGCCAGGCCACGCTGGTTCCCCCCGCTGTCGCCCAGCATGAAGATGCGCGTGAACCCCTGGGCCTTGAGGCTGACCGCCATGTCGCGCAGCACCGCCTGGTAGGTCTCCTGCGAGAAGCGGATTCCGCCGGGCGAACTGGCGGTCTCGGGGTTGCCCGGCTCGATGGTGACGATGGGCGCGACCAGGGTGTTGCCGAGTCGGCGCGCGATCGCGTCACCCATGACCCGCAGCACGTGGTTGTGCTTGCCGGTGGTGAGGTAGGGCCCGTTCTCCTCGATGCCGCCGGTCAGAATGAGAGCGGTATTGGTGCCCTCGCGCAGCGCGTCCCGGACCTCGAGCATGGTCAATTCTTCGATCCAGATGTTGTCGAGAGCCGCGATGGGGCGCTCGAACTCCATCATGTCGACCATGTTCTCTCCCTGCGCGGCGGCCGGTGCGGGAGCTGCCGCGAGAGATACGGCGAAGGCGAGCGCGAACGTGGTGAGCGATGATGTTCTCATGACAAGCCTCCAGGGCGGAACAACGGCTGCGTGACGGGCATGTCATGACCATGCGCGCGCGGAAGCGTACCGGCAAGACCGGTCGGCGGAATGGTCCCATTCAGCCATTTGTACGCCGGGAATGGACTGCCAGATTGCGAATCGCCCATTGCTCGCCGATCTCGCCTTGGGGCCGCGTTCTGGCAATTGCGGCAGCAAGCGACAACATTAGGGAGACCATGATCGCTTTCGACACGCTCAGCGCAGCCACCAGACTGCGGCAGGAAGCGGGCTTCAGCGAGGATCAGGCTCGCGTGCTCGTGGACACCTTCGCGCAGTGTGTGGACGAGAGCCTGGCCACCAAGCGCCATGTGAAGGAAACCGAAGAGGCGCTACGTCGTGAAATGCGGCAGTTGGAAGCGTCGCTGCGCGGGGACCTGGCGTCTTTGCGCGGGGACCTGGAGCAGACCGAGGCGTCGCTGCGGGCGGAGATCACCGGGGTTCGCGGGGACCTGGAGCAGACGGAAGCGGCGCTCCGGGGGGATATGGAGCAGATGGAGAAGTCGCTCCGGGGGGACATGCAGCGGATGGAGGAGTCCCTGCGATCCGACATGCGCGCGCTCGAACACCGCATGACGATCAAGCTGGGTGGCATCGTGAGCCTGGCGCTGGGAATCCTCGTCGCGCTGGAGACGCTGGTCTTTTGATTGTCGGCACGGACTCTGTCGCGCCGGCATCGTCGGCGACTGAGATGGGCTCGGCGGCACAGGCCGGCATCGACGAGATCGCGATCCGCCGAACGCGCGTCGACTTTGCCGCCGTGCACCGCATCGTGGTGCACGAGAACATGCACGAGGGCACCTGGAACCACTTCAGCTGCAAGGTCCCGGGCAGACCCGGACACCTGTTCATCACGCCCGGGCAGACGCATTTTTCGCGCGTGACGGCGAGCAGCCTCGTCGAGGTGGGCCCGGAGGGCACGCCGTTCGGCAGGGAAGGGCGGCTCAACGTGAGCGCGTGGGCGATCCACGCTCCCATCCAGCGCGCGCGGCCCGATATCGTGTGCGCGCTGCACGTGCATGGGCCGTACAGCACCGCGCTTGCCTCCATCGACGGGTGGAGGTTCGATGAGCGCGGAAGCCAGAACGCGGGCGTATTCCACGGGAACTGCGCCTACTTCGGATACGAGGGGCTGGTCACCGAATCCGACGAGGGCGGGCGCATGGCCGAAGCCCTCGGCGACAAGCGGGTGCTCTTTCTCGCGAACCATGGCGTGCTCGTCGTCGGGGACACCATCGAAAAGACGATGCTCTGGCTCTATCAGCTGGAGCGCGCCTGCATGAACGAACTGCTCGTGTTGCAGGCGGGCCGGAAGCTGCGCCCGATCCCGATCGCGGCCGCGAAACACAACGCCGAACTATCCATCGAGTCCTGGGGCGAAGCCGGCTATCTCGAAGGAATGAAGGAAGTTCTGGACGCGGAGGGCCAGGACTACGCCGAGTGATTCGACGGGACCGCGGTTAACGCGCTAGCTTTGTGAACATGCCCTACACCATGCGTCGCATCGTTCTCGTCGTGGTCCTGACCGCGGTCGCGCTTCCCGCCGCCGCTCAGGAACCCATCGTCGATGGCTTCCGGGGAAACCCCTGGGGCAGCCGGGTCGAGGACATCCCCGAGCTTGCCGGCAACGAGCAGGTGGGCGAACGCGAAGGGCTTCGCATCTACTCGACGGAAGCCCGGCTCCTGGGTCGCCAGGCCCTCGCCGGCTACTACTTCCATCCCGATACCGGCGAGCTGGTCGAAGGCGCCTACGTGATGGTGATGCCGCTCGAGAGCTGCCAGACCATCTGGGATCTCCTGAGCCGCGATATCCAGCGCACCTATCCCGGCCTCGAGCGGCAGGGCGAGCTGCCCTCGCGCAGGAACGCGCACCGGCCCGTCTACGAGTCCGACTGCGAGTACTTCGTCTACAACTATCATCGGGAAGAATGGCGCATGGGATTCGGAAACCCGGACCCGCCGTATGACGAAGTTCGCATGTGGATTCGCGTGAACGAACGAACGCCGCGGCTTCACGTGGAGTACAGGGGAGAGCGCGCCGAGCCTCGATAACGTCGTCGACGGCTGCGCCTTACCGTGGTTTCGATTCCTGCCGGCCGCCCCGCAGTCATATCCCCAGGGAGGGAAGATGAACTCCGTCACGCTCCATCCGTCACGCGTCCTCGGCTTCAGCCTCCTCTTCTCACTCCTTGCCTGCGCGCCCGCGTCGGACGGCGGCGCGGGCTCCGATGGTTCCGGCGGGATGGAGGTCCGCATCGAGATGGGCTCCGCGGATGATGCCGGCCTCCCGGCCGCGATCCTCGGCACCGCGCCCGCGCCGCGCGGAGAGGGCGTGCACTACGTCGCGGGAGACGAGGCCACACGCGGGTACCTTGCCGTGCCCGAAGGGGAGGGCCCCTTTCCCGCGCTGGTGCTGATCCACGAATGGAACGGGCTGGTGGACCGGGTGCGGCAGGTCGCCGACGCCATGGCCGACGAAGGGTACGTGGCGCTCGCCGCGGATCTCTTCCAGGGCCGGACCGGCTCCAATCCCGACGAGAACATGGCGCTGATCGCGGAGGCGAACGCCGATCCGAACGCCGTCATCGCCAACCTGAACGAGGCCGTGAACTTCCTGCGCGCGCGCGGCGACGTAACCGGAGCTGTCGGCACCATGGGGTGGTGTTTCGGCGGCGGCATCGCGCTCAGCTACGCGCTGGGGGGCGAGCATCACGACGCCACCGCGATCTTCTACGGGCGGCTGGTCACCGATCCGGAGGTGCTGGCGGCGATCGACCACGAGGTGTACGGCACCTTCGCGGAGATGGACACCGGCCCCCCGCCCGACCAGGTGAACCAGTTCGTGGACGCGCTGCGCGCCCAGGGTATCGAGAACGACGTCCACATCTACGACGCGGTCAACCATGGCTTCTGGCTGCGCGTGGACGATGATCCCGACCTGCGCACAGCTCCCGCGCAGGATGCATGGGACCGGCTCAAGGCCTACCTCGAGCGCACGCTCGCGGGCTGATGCCGGTGCGGCTACGGCCGGCCCGGCTTCTCGCCGGCCTGTCGCGGTCCGGTCCGCCTGTCGTCCTCCTGGCGTTGGCCGTGCTGCCTGGCGCGGGGGTCGAGGCCCAACAGGCCGCACCCTCCAACCCTTTTGCCGGCTTCGAGACCCACTTCCTCTCCAACGGCGTCAAGGTCTGGTTCAAGCAGCTTCCCGGCGCGCCCAACGTCTCAGTGAGCGTGGGGGTGCCGGTGGGTTCCGACGCGGATCCGCCGGGCAAGGAGCAGCTCGCCCACTTCACCGAGCACATGCTCTTCTCCGACCACGACGGCCGCACCGAGCAGGAGATCAAGGACGCGGTGGAAGGGATCGGCGGGCGGCGCAACGGCTTCACCTACCGCGACCGCACCTGGTACTACGTGACCATCGGCCAGGAGCACGGGCTGTTCGCCATCGAGTGGCTGGCCGGCATCCTCTCCCCGCACGAGATGGACCCGGCCGTGGTGGACCGCGGGCGGCAGCCGGTCGAGAACGAGATCCGCGCCCGCCCGCGCGAGCTCTTCGATCACCTCGTGGCCGCGTTCAACCCGGGGTGGCTCGCGTTCCCCGACTTCTGGGAGCGCGAGTTCGGCGTCGAACGGCTGCGCGCCCCCTTTCCGGACATGTGGCGGAGCCTGCAGGGCATCACCCCGGAGGATCTGCGCGGCTTCTACGACCAGTACTACTCGCCCGCGGTCATGACCGTCACGATCGTCGGCGACCTCGACCGGGACGACGCGCTCGAACGCGCCCGGCGCACCTTCGGGTCGATCCCCGCGCGGCCGGCGGAGCGGTGGGCGACCACAGCCGAGGACCCGGGGCGCGTGCGGTCCATGTACCGGTGGGGATTCCAGTCGACGGCCGGCTACCAGTCGCGCCACAAGCTCTTCTACGCCAGCTCCGACGAGCTGCTGACGGCGATGTTCGTCCGCGACCTGCTCAACCGCCGGCTCAACCAGCGCCTGCGCTACGGCGAGCGCAAGGCCGTGTACGGCGCGAGCGCCAACCTGGTGATGCGCGGGCCGGCGGCGTATCTGCAGGTGAGCAGCCGCATCGACGAAGACGACTTCGACTTCGCCAGCGCGATCATCGAAGAGGAGATCGAATACCTGCGTTCGGGCTCGCTCGCCACGGCCGAGTTCGAAGCGGATCGTGCCGCCGTGATCGAACGGCTGCGCGGCGCAAATCAGACCGCGGACGCCCTGAACGCCTGGACCCGCCAGGTCTTCTACGACCCGGCCACCTTCACCGACTTTCCCGACGTCCTCTCTTTCTACCAGAATCTGAGCCAGAGCCAGGTCGCGTCTTTTTCCGCGCGCGCCTTCGACGCGTCTCGCCAGGTCCTGTCGGTGTCGCGACCGCAGCCGGTCAGCCAGGGGATGGCCGTGCTGGCGGTGGCCGTTCTGGTCTGGATCACGCTGAAGTTGGTCGCGTGGGCGCTGACCAGGCCTGTCCGGATGAAGGACATCCGCTACGTCGCTCATTTCCGGCTGCCGGTGGTGCTGCGAACCGCGTACGCGCTCGGGTTGATCGCGGTCACGCTCGCTCTGGGACGCATCGCCGCGGCAGGGATCGGCTTGGGGTTGGACCGCTGGCTCCTGCCCGTCGATGACTACGTGATCCAACATGCCGGGATCGGCGGCGTCTTCGTCATCCTGCTCGCCGGCTCCGCAATCCTGGCAGCGTGGCCCCCGCGCAAGCTGCTCATCTTCGAGGACCACATCCGCATCAAGTCGCGCGCGTGGCGCTCGCGCATCCTCAAGGCCGATGACATCGAGGAGATTGTGCTGGAGCGCGGCTTCGGCGCCTGGCTGAGCCGCGGGATCCTGCGGAGCCCTCCGCTAGCGTTCGGGCTGATCGGCCCTGGCATCCACCTGCGTCCCGTCAACGGACGAAGCTACTTCTTCCGTAGCCGAGACACGACGGAACTGGCCGAGGTGCTGGGTTCGTGGTTGGGCAGGCCGATCTCACAGCGCCCGCTGAAGAAGCGCAGGCAGTCGAGGAAGGCCGACGAGGCGGCGACAGGAACTCAGGCCGCGCCCGAGGCCACGGCGCCCAGGCCAGCACCGGCAGCAACGCCATCCCGAACCACGCGCGCCGTCACGGCACCCGGCGTCACATCCGGGTCAGTCGCCCGCGGCTCCACGCCCCCTCCTCCTCCCGGTCCCGCCGACCCCGGGGAGGACATCGACTTCGACAGCATCGGCCTTACGGAGGAGGAGATGCGGGAGCTGCTCGGAGAGGACGGGTGAGCTTACCGGAACCGTTCAAACCTGCACCCCAGGTGCTCCACCATACGGTCGGGCACCCCGGCCGCTGACGCGAAATCCTGCCAGCGGCTCAATGAATCGACGACTTGGTCGATGACCGCGCTCCCGTCTTCCGGCAGATCGTAGTTCCTTCCCACCTGCAGCAGATCGCTCCGCGTGATGCGGCGGAACTTGTCGTTGACGGACATCTGATGTTGCCGCGTCCACGCCTCGTTCTCGGCGTAAGTAACGTCGTAGACGGGCGCCAGCCGCCAGCGGCCTCCGGGGTCCATCAGGAACCCGAAGTTCTTCACGTGGTCGTCGAAGTTCACGGTCGCCACGTTGAAGACCATCCGCCGGTAGGCCTCGTTCACCGACTCCTGCCCCAGACCGAGGGCACGGATGGAATCGAGGTAGCCCTCGTAGCTGAA
Organism: Gammaproteobacteria bacterium; assembly: GCA_028819075.1. Classification (NCBI taxonomy): domain Bacteria; kingdom Pseudomonadati; phylum Pseudomonadota; class Gammaproteobacteria; species Gammaproteobacteria bacterium. The sequence goes on along the minus strand of JAPPMM010000047.1, from coordinate 2,570 downwards.
CACGTACTGGTCGTTGAAGTCGATGTGCTGAAGCCCGCCGAGGCTGTGGAAGTGGAGCCTGGACTCGCCTGCCCTTCCTGCCACACGGTCGAAGCGGCGGGTCATGAAGTGAGCGAAGTTGCCGTCCCGTAGAAGGTGGGTCTCGGCCATGTGGATGCCCGCCTTCGTCGCCATGCGCGAGTATGCGTATTCGATGCGGCCCCAGGGGCCGGGTTGCCTTTCGCTGCGCATGCCCTGTCCCGCCGAGTCCCGCGTAACCCCATCGAACTTGATGAGCCATGGCTCATCGCCGGGGTCGGGACGAGCGAATCCCGAGCGGATGCGGTTGGTCGACCGATTCCAGAGAACGAGCGCCTTCGGACGGGCACCGCCCGCGCTGCCCCCGATTTGCATGATCTCCGGAACAGCTACCGACACGTCTCCTTCGATGACGCGCCGCGCCTGATCGACCAGGGCGCGCAGCTCGAGGGCTTCCTCCGTGCTCTCTCCCGGATCTAGCGCAGGATGGAATTCAAGAGCTCCCATCGACCGGCTTCCGATGTAGAGGAGTCGCTGGAGCGGTGACATGGCATCTCCCGAGCGTCCACGGTCCGCGAAATAGCGACGGATGATGGCGTTGCCGAATCGGTCCGGCAGAGCGTCGGCGAACACGCCTGGAAGACCGATGAAGGCGGGCTTGCGGGCAAGCTCCAGAAACGAGACGGGACCGCGTCGGTTCAGTGGCAGGTGGAGGGGGGAAATGTCGAGCCCTGATCGACGAAAATCCGGGTCGTACTCGAAGGTGACACGGCCGGTCGAGGACTCTCCCAGAATGCCGACATCCCGCCCCCATAATCGGACCCGCGCAACCGCATAGTCAGTCACGAACACGCCTCGACGCGCGCTGGCGCACCTTGCCCCTCAGCCTCGCGATCTCGTACGGGGACACTTCGGGCACCGGAACGAACGCCTCGAAGGACTGGAGGCGACCCAGTCCGCGCATGACGCGAATCAGGTTCTCGGTGCCGACGCTGTGCCCGGCTTCGAGGCGGTCGATGGTGCGCGGGCTAACGCCCGAATCGGCAGCCAGGTCCTGGACGCGCAGATTCTGCTGGAGCCGGAGCGTCTTCAGGCGCGCGCCCAACTCACGCAGGACGTCGGGCGTGCGGCTTGTAGCAACGATCGCAGGCATGGCGACGACCTCCTTTCAACACATCGAAGATAGGCCATGGCAGCCTGCTTGTCCACGACGCCAGATATGACGTACAAAATTGAACTACACAGATACCCCGCCATACTCGTCGTGTTATGACACCTGCACTGCGGATCCCGCGATGCCGTCCAACCGATCCCCCGGAGCCCCGAAACGCCTTCTGCCCAAGCCTGCCCGAGCGCGGTGATCCCCTTCAGCCGATCTTCGCCAGCGCCGCCATCACGTCCTCGTTGCTGGGACGGATGCGGTAGTCGACCTCGATGAACTTCCAGCGCACGACGCCCTCCATGTCGATGACGTAGACGGCGGGGTGGGGGACCGGGCGCCGGCTGTCCGCGTTGAACAGGCCGTAGCGGTCGATCACCGCGTGGTCCGGATCGGCGAGGATGTGGTAGTCGAGGGTGCGGTCCTGTTCGGCGGCCACCCGGTCGATCATCATCTGCTGTTCCGGGCGTTCATCCACGGAAATGGCAAGGATCTCGGCGTCCGCTTCCTGGTCGACGTCCAGCAGTTCACTCAGCTCCCCGAGCTGACCGGCGCACCACGGTCACCAGTGGCCCCGGTAGAAGGCGAGAATGACGTTCTGCTGTCCGCGGAAGTCCGAGAGGGTGATCACGTCGCCCGAGTAGGCGAGCAGCGAGAAATCGGGGGCGGCATCGCCGACCGCCACCCGGCCGGTGTCCTGGCCGGGCAGGTCGCGGCCGTCGGCGGGGCCCAGGTCGGCCGTTTGGCCGGCGTCGTCGGGCGCGCTCCCGGGCGAGGTCGGCGCGGCGCCCTCGCGGTCGGCCAGCAGGTAGTAGCCGCCCAGCAGCACCACGGCTGTTGCGATCGCGATTCCAGTACGTCGCGACATCATCTTCCTCCGGGGATGGGTGCGGCGCGAAGCCGCAGCGGGCTGCAATCGCGTCGAATAAAGCCTGACGTTACGGCGGAGTCAAGGGGAGACGAATAACGGCAAGGAAACATGTAAGTTCAATCAGGGCTGCACGATCTGCCGTCCTCGCCGTTCGACGAGAACTGACTCCATCGTGTCCATATGGCTGTAAGATCGGGGTCGATTGGCGGGAATCCTGCCGTCGTCACGGTTGCCCGGAGGGCTGATCCTGACCCTGCACTCCTGTCAGCATGAAGAAAGTTGTCCGAGAATGCATCCAACTCGAAACCCACGACCTCTCCATCTGGACCGAAGGTTACCGAGGTGGGTCCAGCATAGCGTAGCAGGCCATCCACCTCGTCTGATTGCAAAGGGCCTCCGAGGAACTCCAGAGTCAAGGCCAGATCGAGGTCGTAGTTCGGCTTCACGGACAACACAGCGGCGAGGTAAGATGTGATGGAATGGACGCCCCCTCCCGACAGCCTCACAATTCACCGATGATGG